>JAFAUY010000304.1 GCA_019243005.1 Verrucomicrobiota bacterium
CGTTGCCGGCTACCGTGTGCATTACGGTACGTCGAGCGGAAACTACTCCCAAAGCGTCGATGTAGGAAACGTCACTGGTACAACGATCTCAAACCTGGCTGCCGGGCAGACTTACTACTTCGCGACCACCGACTACAACACCGCCGGGCTGGAAAGCCTGCCCTCAAACGAGGTGGCTTATACCGTCCCCACTGCCACGCCTACTCCTACCCCCGTCCCCACGCCCACGCCTCGTCCTAATCCTGTGGTCAAAGACTTTAACGGCGACGGCTATGCCGACCTGGTTTGGGAAAACACCAGCACCGGCCAGCGCGGCATCTGGCTGCTCAAAAATGGCGTCCCGTCCAGCGTCATCAACCTGCCCACCGTTGGTGTGCAGTGGCGCATCGCCGGCATCGGCGACTTTAACGGCAACGGCAACGCCGACCTGGTCTGGGAAAACACCAGCACCGGCCAGCACAGCATCTGGCTGCTCAAAAACGGTGCCTTCTCCGGTATCATCAACCTGCCCACCGTTGGTGTGCAGTGGCGCATCGCGGGCGCCGGCGACTTTAACGGCGACGGCTATGCCGACCTGGTTTGGGAAAACACCAGCACCGGCCAGCGCGGCATCTGGCTGCTCAAAAATGGCGTCGTGTCCAGCGTCATCAACCTGCCTACCGTCGCCGTGGAATGGCGCATCGCGGGCGTCGGCGACTTTGATGGCGACGGCTATGCCGATCTCGTGTGGGAAAATACCAGGACCGGCCAGCGGGCCATCTGGCTGCTCAAAAATGGCGTGATCTCCAGCGTCATCAACCTGCCCACCGTTGGTGTGCAGTGGCGCATCGCGGGTGCCGCCGACTTCAACGGTGACGGCTACGCGGACCTGGTCTGGGAAAACACCAGCACCGGCCAGCGCGGCATCTGGCTGCTCAAAAACGGCGTGCTCTCCAGCATCCTCAACTTACCCACCGTGCCCGTGGAGTGGACTATTGCCGAGCATTAAAGCGCTCTTGGCGGCGGCTGGCGCGGGCCACTCGACCTCGCGGTTAAGATCCGGCAGGCAACCCGCTCCCACCAGCGCCATGGCGAGGCGTAATTCCTCAATCAGGAGCGAAAGGCAGCGTGCAACCCCGTCCGCGCCGGCCACCGCCAGAGCATAGACGTAGGGTCGCCCGATCAGCACGGCGTTCGCGCCGCGCGCCAGCGCTTTCAACGCGTCGGTACCGCGCCGGATCCCGCCGTCGGCGAAAACCGGGACGCGGCCACCCACCTGCTCAGCAATCTCCGGCAAAGCTTCGATCGTGGGAATGATCGTATCAAGGTTGCGGCCACCGTGGTTGGAAACCATGATGCCGTCTACCCCGGCCCGAACCGCCAATTCGGCGTCGGCCGGGTGCAGCACCCCTTTGAGCAACAGCTTGCTTTTCACCACCGAGCGCAACCAGTCCACGTCCCGCCACGTCACCGCACTGTGCAGCCCGGGGTCTGACGCCTCCCGCAGGCGCATGGCGTGCGGCAGTTCCAGGCCCGCAGGCACACGGAAGCCGGCCCGCAACTGGCGGGGCCGCAACCCGAGCACGGGCGTGTCCACGGTCACGCAGACCGCTTCGCAGCCGGCCGCTTCAACCCGCGCGATCGAGTCACGCGTAAAATCCCGGTCGCCTTGCACGTAGATCTGAAACCAGCACCGGGCGCCGGGAACGGCCGTAATTTCTTCGATCGGTACCGTCCCGTTCGAGCTCAGGATAAAAGGTACGCCGTAGCGGGTTGCGCCCTGGGCGGAGCCAAGTTCGCCCTCCGGGTGCATCAGCCGCTGGTAGGCCGCCGGAGCCAGCAGGAAAGGCACCGGGAGGGGGCGTCCGAAAAGCTCCTGGCTCAAATCCACCGGCACCACGGAGCGCAGGACCCGCGGTCGCAAAAAGATTTTCTGGTAACTCTCCTCGTTGGTACGCAGGGAGTGCTCATCGCCGGCCCCGCCCGCGACGTACTCGTATACCGCCCGGGGCAGGCGCCGGCGGGCCTCGAGCTCAAATTCCTGCACGGCGAGGAACCGCGACACGTCGCCTCCCGCTTCGGACTGCGCCACCTGGCCTGCCGCGTGGTCACCGCGATCCATCTTCACATCTCGCGCGCCCAATCGGGCCGTTGGCGAAGGTGGTACAACATTTCCCCGGCCTTCGGCACCAGCAACACCCCTTCGCCCTCGCGGTTCGCGAACGCCTGGGGATTGATGGTTGCCGGATCACGATATCCGAGGTTGATCTCCGTGCAGATCTCTTTCGGAATGCCCGTCGCCAGGGTCACTTGTATCCGGCAGCGCTCAACCCCGGCCTCATAGGTGCCGATACCGCGAACGTGCGTGGAATGGGCCAGCACGCCCCAGGGGACGTCTTTGTAATTATCCCACTGCTTGAGAAAGTAGTCCCGGCAATGGTAGCCGATGCTGCGGATGAGGGCACCGTGGGTAAGCGAGATCTGATGGATGTGCGGCGCATAAATGATGAGTTCACCACCGTCGGCCACCACCGGCTCGAGCTTGTACATGCATTTGCCACCGACCCAGAGTTCATCGTACATCGGCGGGGCGCACGAGAGCACCGTGTGGAACGGGCGTTCCTTGTAGGTAATGTGGAGTTTCCGGGACAAGTCGCTGGCCTGCTCCCAGGCGCCTTCCGGCGAGCCGGCAAAGAGGCCCGCCAACCGCCCGTGATCCACCACCATGCAGAAACAAAGCTTGGGCACCGTCACCATCGAGCCGGCATGATCGACGACTTTGCGCACCGGGGTGTATTTGTTGCCGATGATCATGGGGTTGGTGACCACGGCCCCGAGCCAATGGAAAAAGTTGAGCACTTCGGGCCCGCTCACCCCGGGGAACAGGTATTTGTTGCCCCCGGAAAACCCCACCACTTCGTGCGGAAACACCGGGCCGGCGATGATGACCTGATCGTAATCAAACAGGCGACGATTGACGTTGACGGGCACGTCCATCGAAAAGAGATCGTTGCTGAGCTTTTTAATCTCTTGTGCCGGGATGGTGCCGATGTACTTCAAGGCTTGAGGGTTGTCCCACTCGTGGTTGAAAAGCCGGACCGTCCCGTATTTTGCGCGGCGCTCCTCGACCGAAATCTCCAGCCGGCGGCAGATCGCTTCCTCACTCATCGGCTGGTGCGTACCGAGCGCGACCAGGACGTCCAGCACTGCCGCCTCCGCGCCGATCTGGTCGAAAATGCCTTTGAAAAGCATCCCTAAAGGACAGGTCCGCGTCGCGTCCGGGATGATCAGGATCACCTTCTTCCCGCGAAATTCCGAGCTGGGACAAGCCTCGCCGATCACTTCGCGCACCTGCTCGTCAGCAAGGTAAGAACCTGGGGGGCTAAGCCGGGAGATGGTTAGGGATGACATATAAATTCATTCGATGATGGACGTGTTTGGTTCGCCCCCCCGCTCAACCCGGATTCCGGGCGGAAACTCCCCGCCAGCGATCAGGGATCGGATCCGATCGGCGATCTGCAAGGGAAGGCGGCGCGGCTCGATGAGCTGGATCAGCATCAGAAGCAATCAGACCATACCCGGAGGCCATCGGAAAGCAAGGCCTGACCACTTGACCAAACCGCGCCCCGGTCTTATCGAATCAAAGGTAAACCCCTGACTCGGCGTCACCCATGGACAAACCCTTTCTCCCGGAGAATTTCCTGCTCTCGACCCCCACCAGCGAAAAGCTCTACTTCGAGGTCGCTCAAGCGCTCCCCATTTTCGATTACCATTGCCATATTCCGCCGGCCGACATCGCCGGAAACAGGCGTTTCGAAAACCTGACTCAGATCTGGCTGGCTGAGGGCCGGTACGGTGATCATTACAAATGGCGGGCCATGCGCACCAACGGGGTACCCGAACGCTTCATTACCGGTGACGCCAGCGACTACGATAAATTTCTCGCCTTCGCCCGCACCGTTCCGTTTACGGTGCGCAACCCGCTCTACCATTGGACTCACCTGGAACTGCGGCGTTATTTCGGCATCACTGAACTCTTGAACGAAGAGTCGGCCCCGCGGATCTGGGCGCAGGCTAACGAGCAACTGCAGGATCTGACGGTGCATCGTATCCTCGAAAAATTCCGGGTCTCGGTGATTTGTACGACGGATGATCCGACCGACGATCTGGCATCTCACCAGGCGATCCGCAGCCGCGGCCTGCCGACCCGCATTTACCCGGCCTTCCGCCCGGACAAGGTATTCGCGATCGATCAAGGCGACGCTTTCCGGGCGTGGGTGGAGCGCCTGGAGAAGGTGAGCGGCCACCGCGCTTCGGAGCTGGCGGGCCTGCTCGATGCCTTGCGAGCCCGGCACGACTTTTTTGGCTCCCTCGGAGCGAAACTATCGGATCACGGTATACCCTTCACTTATTCGGAGCCGTGCGATGAAGTCGAGGCGGCCACGATCTATTCGCGGGCACGGACGGGCATTATGCCCTCGGAGACGGAAGCCATGAAGTTTCGCAGTTTCATGCTGCGCTTTTTTGCGGAGTTGGACGCCGGCGCGGGGTGGACCAAACAGTTGCACCTGGGCGCGTTGCGTAACACCAACCGTCGCCGGTTAGCCGAGTTTGGTCCCGACACCGGGTACGACTCGATCGGCGATTGGCCGCAAGCCGAACCGCTGGCACGATTCCTGGATCAGTTAGAAACGGCCGGGAAACTGCCGAAAATGATCTTCTACAACCTCAATCCGGCCGATAACTATGTGTTGGCCACGATGATCGGCAATTTCCAGGATGGTTCGACTCCGGGCAAGCTGCAGTTTGGAAGCGGTTGGTGGTTCCTGGACCAGAAAGAGGGGATGGAATGGCAGATGAACGCCCTTTCGAGCGTCGGCTTGCTCAGCCGGTTTGTAGGGATGCTGACCGATTCGCGAAGTTTCATGTCCTACCCGCGTCATGAATACTTCCGGCGCCTGCTTTGCAATCTGATCGGGGCGGACGTGGAACGCGGCGAGATCCCTAACGACCAGGAACTCCTCGCAAGCCTGGTCCGCGGCATTTGCTTCGATAACGCCAAGGCGTACTTCGGGCTGGAATGCGGCACGGTGTGAGTGCAGGGCGAGGGTGGCCTGAAGGCCGTTTTCCGCCCCGGGGGGGCAGGGGAGAATAGCCCAGGCACTTCAGTGCCGGGGGGCCTTTAAGGAAAAATCCGTCCCGTCGGGACGGTGGGAAAGCCGGGAGGGAAGGTGGGCCGCGGAGAAGGCTCGGCGGCCGCACCGTCGCGTCCGCCCCGGGGTGGGTTGCCGCCTGGAGGCGCGCCCGCTCCTTCCCAGCGTCCCGATGGGACGCAAACCGTTTTTAAAGGCCCGTTCCAGGTTAAAAGCCCCTACCCGGCACTAAAGTGCCGGGCTACTCTCGATCGTCCCTCCGGGACTGCCCCTCCGGGGCAAAGAGGGCTTCCCGTGAGCCCGCCCGAGAGAAACGGTGGGTAACATCGAGGCGCCTCTGCGCTTCCGTAAACTTAAATCGTCTGCGAAAGAAATCCGCCATCCACCCGGAGGTCAATGCCGGTAACGAAGCCGCTGGCCTTTTCGCTCGCGAGAAAGATCGCGGCACCGACGAGCTCGGAGGGGGTTCCGAACCGCGCCATGGGTGTGTGGCCGAGGATTACCTGGCCGCGGGCGGTGGCGGTTCCATCCTCATTGAAGAGCAAGCGACGGTTTTGTTCCCCAGGGAAAAAGCCGGGCGTGATGGAATTAACCCGGACGTTTTCCGGCGCCCATTCTCGCGCCAGGAACAGCGTGAGGTTAAGCAGCGCCGCCTTTGCGGCGGAATAGGCCACGACGCGCGAGAGGGGCAGGTGGGCGGAAACGCTGGCGACGTTGATGATGCTGCCTTTGCGATTAGCTTTCATCACGGGCCCGAACACCTGGCACGGGAGCACCGCGCCGCCCACGAGGTTCATGTCAAAATTTTCGCGCCAATCTGCGGGGCTGATCTGCTCGAATGGGCGGTCGAGGGTGACGGTGACCCGGGGATCGTTGCCGCCCGCGGCGTTGACCAGAATGGTCGGAACGCCCATACGGCTCGACACGGTCTCGCACGCGGCTTGCAGCGAGCGCTGGTCAAGGGCGTCCGCCGAAAAAAATCCGGCTGTGCCCCCTTGTTTTTGGATTGAACGGGCCCGCTCTTCGCCCCGTTGCGCGTTGCGGCCCAGGACGGCCACCTTGGCACCGGCGGCGGCCAAACCTTCGGCCATCGCCCCACCGAGCACGCCGGTGGCGCCGATAACCACCGCAACCTCTCCGGTCAGATCAAACAAGTTCACGTTTGACAAGCTCTCCGAAGTTACCTATTGGTCAAGTGGTAAGGCCTATTTTCTCGAGCCCGGCCAGGCCGCAGCTCTCGGGCGCACCCCGGGCAGTGCCAAACCGGCTCCGTTCCCCGACCCTCGCCATACTCTCCAACCATTGTGAAGATCCAAAAATACACGTTCGGCACGGGCGACCGGTTCGCGCATCAAGGCAGGGCCCAACTCCGGGCGATTTTGAAGGCGCGCGAAGCCGGGATGGACGTCTACCCGGTTTGGAACAAATCCAACCGCGAGCATGTCATCATCAAGAGCAAGCCCGACGACGTTCGGGCAGAGGCCGATGCAGCGGTGGCCGCCTTGGGCTGGAGCGGACCCTACTACGTTGATGCCGACCATATCGGCTTGAAAACGGTTGATGCGTTTATTTCCGCCAGCAACTTCTTTACCCTCGACGTAGCGGATTTCACCGGCAAACCGGCCGACGCCGGTGCGGTCGAAGCCTTTTTGAAGGCGGCAGCCGGCTACACCGGCTCGCTTTCCATCCCTGGCATTGACCGGCCCTTCGACCTCACTGAGGAACTGATACGAGGGGCGGCCCGCAAATTCCTGCTGGCGGTGCAGGAAGCCGGCCGCATCTATCGGCACATTGAAGGCAGAAAAGGAGGCGAGGATTTTGTTACCGAAGTTTCGGTGGACGAAACCGACACGCCCCAAAACCCAGTCGAGTTGTTCCTGATCCTGGCAATGATCGCCGAGCAGGGCATTCCGGTCCAGACGATCGCCCCGAAGTTCACCGGGCGGTTCAACAAAGGGGTTGATTACGTGGGCGATCTCGGGCAATTCGAGAAAGAATTCGATGAGGACCTCAGCGTCATTGCCTTCGCCGTCCGTGAATTTGGACTTTCCGACACCCTCAAGCTCAGCGTGCATTCCGGCAGCGACAAGTTCTCGATTTACCCCATCATCAACCGGTTGATCAAAAAGCACGACGCCGGTTTGCACGTGAAAACGGCCGGCACCACCTGGCTCGAAGAGGTCATCGGGCTGGCCGAGTCGGGCGGTGACGGGTTGGAAATCGTCAAAGAGATTTACGCCCAGGCGCACGAGCACTTTGCGGAATTGGCGGCCCCTTATAGCACGGTCATCGACATCGACCCGGCCAAACTGCCCAGCCCCAAGGCCGTTAACGGCTGGAGTTCGGCCCAATACGCCAACGCGCTCCGCCACGTGGAGTCGAATCCCGAATACAACCCCCATTTCCGGCAACTCCTGCACGTCGGGTTCAAGGTGGCGGCCGGGATGGGTCAACGGTTTACGGGCGCGCTGGAAGCAAACGAAGAGATTGTTGCCCGGCACGTGACGGAGAACCTTTTCAGCCGCCACTTGCAACCGATCTTCGGATAAACGGCTGCAAAACTGAGCATCGGCATCTGAATCCAACGGCACGGCAGGAGGCAAAATGGCAGAAGCGCTCAAGGTTAAACCCGAAACCCCCGTAACCACCAGCGGCGGCTACCGCTGGGTGATCTGCGGGTTATTGTTCTTTGCCACGACTATCAATTACATGGACCGGCAGATTCTATCCCTGCTCAAGCCGATCCTGGATAACCAACTGCACTGGACCAACGAGCAGTTTGGCGCGGTAAACTCCGCCTTCCAGGGTGCCTACGCCGTTGGCGGGCTGATCTTCGGGTGGTTGGTGGATCGGCTCGGAACCAAAATCGGCTATTCCCTTTCGATTGCCGGCTGGAGCCTTGCGGCGATGGGGCACGCCCTCGTCTCCAGCGTAAGCGGCTTTGGCATCGCTCGGATGTGTTTAGGCATCAGTGAGGCCGGTAACTTCCCGTCATCGATCAAGACGGTGGCGCTCTGGTTTCCCAAAAAAGAAAGGACCTTCGCCACGAGCCTGTTTAACTCCGGTTCAAACGTCGGGCCGATCATCGCCCCGATCCTCATTCCCTGGATTGCCCTTACCTGGGGCTGGCACATGGCGTTCATCGTGGCAGGCTTTGCCGGGTTTCTCTGGCTCTGCTTCTGGATTCCGCTTTACGACGAACCGGGGCGGCAGAAGCGCTTAGGCGCTGACGAATTGGCTTACATTCAGAGCGACCGCGATGAATCGCACGCCGAGGGCGCCGCAAAAATCCGTTGGCTCAGCCTGCTCAAATACCGGCAAGCGTGGTCCATTATCGTCGCAAGATTCCTGACCGATCCGGTCTGGTGGTTCTTTCTGATCTGGCTGCCCGACTACTTCAAGAAGACGCGCCACCTCGACATCGCGCACAGCTGGATTCCCCTGGTGACCATCTATGCAATCATTACCGTGCTGAGCAACATCGGCGGCTGGTTGCCCGGCTACCTGATGAGGCGCGGCTGGAGCGTGACGCGCGCGCGCAAGACCTCAATGTTCATTTTTGCCCTGTGCGTCGTGCCGATTCTGTTCGCCACCAGCGTCGGCAACTGGGCTGCCGTTTTCCTGATCGGGCTGGCGGGATCCGCCCACCAGGCGTGGTCGGCGAGCCTTTACTCGACGGCCTCGGACATGTTCCCGAAGCACGCCGTGGCGTCCCTGATCGGGCTGGGCAGCGCAGCCGGGTCCACGGCCGGAATGATTTTCCCCATCGTCACCGGCCTTCTGCTGGACAAGTTTACGGCGCAGGGCAACGTCACCGGCGGCTACGCTGTTTTATTCCTGATCTGTGCCTTTGCCTACCTGGTAGCCTTCGTGCTTAACCACCTGTGCGCACCCCGGTTCGAGGAGTTATCAGCTCCCGAGTTGGAACAGCGGTGAGCGCCGGAGCGGGCGTCGTTCCGGAGGAACGGTTGAGAGTAGCCCGGCCCTCCGGGGCAAAGACCGGCGGGTCCAGCCCGAAAACCGGTACACCCGCCTACGCGGGCCCAAGCAGCGTGCGCACCTTCTCCGCGACCGCTTCGCCCAGCTTGCGATGGGCGTCTGCGGTCAGGTGCACCCCGTCGATACCATCAATGGCGATAACCTTTCCGGCATCGAACGCCGGCAGCTTATTAAGGCCGGTGGCGGCACGTTCCAGAGCCGCGCCAATCGCCAGACTTTTTTCGTGAGCACCGGCCCACTCGTCCGGATTATAAAAGGTCGTGCCGAGGGGCGGGGGAGCGATGAGCAAAACCTGCGGGGAGGGGTAAACGGTTCGTACGCCGCCCTCGCATTCCCTGACCAATCGTGCCAGGCCGACCAGGGCCGACGCCACATCTGCGGGTTGGCGCCGAAAACGTTTTTTAAGGTCGTTGGTTCCCAGCATAATGATCACGAGATCGAGCGGCAGATGGCTCGCCAACAGAGCGGGAAGAACCCTGGCGCCATTCAAGGTCGCGCCCCTCAGGGCGTCAGCCGGGAGGTCGATTTCCGGATCGTCCAGATCCGTTGTGCGCCCGCTCAAAGCCTCCTCGACGATTTCGAAGCGGTCGCCCAGCTTTGCCGAAAGCACCCCGGGCCAGCGCGTCGCCACATCATACCGGGTGGTCGGTTCCATGTCCGGGCGGGGCATCCATCCCCAGGAGTTGGAATCGCCAAACACCAGAATGCGCCGTTTGTTCATCATGCCATGAAGGGTCCTGAAGAGAGCATCGCATTGCAAGGCTAACCCGCCAGCGCGGCGAGGTTGGCCATGCGCTCGCGCGGCGAGCGCGTCGCTTCCGGAAGCACGAATGGCGGCGACGACCTCCTCGGCGGCTCGACACGCCCGATCATGAGTTTCCCGCGTCCCTGGCCTGAAGGGAACGGGCGGTTGGTTACACCGCTTCGGCGACGGCTTTGCTTACTTCGTCCGTTGAGGCTTTGCCACCGATATCGCGGGTACGCGGGCCCTGCTCGAGCACCCTTTCAATCGCACGAACCACCGCCGCGGCGGCTTCCGGTTCACCCAAGTGTTCCAGCATCATCCCTCCCGACCAGATCTGGCCGATCGGATTGGCAATCTGCCGGCCCGCAATGTCGGGGGCTGAACCGTGTACCGGTTCAAACATCGAGGGGTATTTTCGCTCCGGGTTCAGATTGGCCGAGGGCGCAACCCCGATGGTCCCGGTGCAAGCCGGGCCCAGGTCAGACAGGATGTCGCCGAACAGGTTGGACCCGACAACCACGTCGAACCAATCCGGGTGTTGGACGAAATGGGCGGCCAGGATATCGATGTGGTATTGGCTGGTCTTCACTTCCGGATAGCTGGCGGCGATCGCCCGGAAGCGCTCGTCCCAGAACGGCATCGTGATCGTGATGCCGTTGGACTTGGTGGCCGAGGTGACGTGCCGGCGAGGACGATTCCGGGCAAGCCCGAAGGCATAGTGCAGGATGCGGTCGACGCCGCGCCGGGTGAAGACCGATTCCTGCGAGACCACTTCAAAATCGGTCCCTTCGTAGAGCCGGCCACCGATGGAGGAGTACTCCCCCTCATTGTTTTCGCGCACGATAATGAAATCGATGTCTCCCGGCTCCCGGTCTCGTAACGGCGAACGGATGCCCGGCATCAAACGCACGGGTCGAACGTTGGCGTACTGTTCGAATTGGCGCCGGATCGGAATCAGCAGGCCCCAGAGGGAAACGTGGTCCGGCACGCCGGGAAAGCCGACCGCCCCTAAAAAGATGGCGTCATGATGGCGAATTTGCTCCAACCCATCATTGGGCATCATCCTGCCGGTTTCTTTATAATATCGGCAGCTCCAGGGGAAGAACTGCCAATCGAGGGTAAAGCCGCCTTTTCTGGCAGCCGCGTCTAACACGTGGATGCCGGCCGGCACCACTTCCTGCCCGATACCGTCGCCCGGTATGGTGGCGATTCGATAGGTTTTCATCGCTCAATGACCATCGCAACTTTCCCAGCCGCTCGCATCCCAAAGATTGTTCGATCGCAAAAGTTTGTCCTGTCGGATCGCGCAAAACGGTGCGACCTGTTTGGCGAAGCGTAAACCGAGGTTGCGACGTCCGATTTTTCTCAACCCGCTTCATGCCGGGAAGCAGCAAGCGAAGACCCCAACCCAACCAGGAAAGATCAACCGCCATGTCTAACATCGTATGGTTCGAAATACCGGCCGACGACATCGAACGAGCAAAGGCTTTTTACGGCACCTTGTTCGGCTGGAAAATTGAGAAGTTCCCCGGGCCGATGGAGTACTGGCACATCAATACCGGCGGCAGTGACGGCGCTCCCGACGGGGGCTTGATGAAGCGCCCGCACCCCCAGATGCAGGGTATCACCAATTACATCAGCGTGAAGTCAGTGGAGGAATCCGCGGCGCAGGTGGAGGAACTCGGCGGCAAGGTCTGCGTACCCAAGACGGCCGTGCCGCAGATGGGTTATTTCGTGATTTGCCAGGATCCGGAGCATAACACCTTCGCCCTTTGGGAACCGAGCGAGAACGCCAAATAGTTTAGGCCGGCGTGACCAGGTTGATAGGCTTGCCCTTCAGGAAGGCGCGAACGTTCTCCATCGTGGTTCGGTTGATCCGGTCCGCCGCTTCGAAACTGTTGAATGCGACGTGAGGCGTGAAAACGACGTTCGGTCTGGATATCAGCACCTTGTTTCGCATCATCTGCTGAAGGTCTTGAATACGATTCGGGTGCTTTAGACGATATTCCTCGGGTGAGAGTCCCGCGTGGAGCTCCTCGAGAATCAGCTCGGTAACGTTTAGGCTCGGCGGCCGGGTCGTGGCCAATTCGCCCTCCAGCACATCCAGACCCGCCCCGCCCACGTGACCTGCCTCAAGGGCGGCGATCAGCGCTTCGGTGTCGATGAGGTTCCCTCGCGCGGTGTTGATGATCAGCACGCCCGGGAGGCACCTGGACAATCTCTCTCGGTTAAGCAGGTGGAAGGTATCAGGTCGAAGCGGGCAGTGAAGCGTGATGACTTGCGCCTGCGGCAGCAGATCTTCAAGCGCCGTGTACTCAAAACCGAGGAGATCGGCCAGGTGGGTATTCGGAAAGGCGTCGCAGGCCAGCACCCGCATGCCGAAGCCGTTGGCCAACCGGATAACGTGCGAACCTATTCGACCCGTTCCGATCACACCGATCGTTTTGCCTTTTAAGTCGAAGCCTCGAAGCGCCTCCACCGGCGAGCGGTCAGGCACGGCGAGACCGGCTTCGCGCAAACGCCGGGATAATGAGAGAATGAGCGCGAAGGTATGTTCCGCAACCGTATTTGCGCCGTAAGCAGGAACGTTTGCAACCGCCACACCGCGCCGGCGGCAAAGCTCAAGGTCGATATGATCCCAACCGGCGGAGCGTGTACATACAAGGCGCAGCGCCGGATGGCCTTCGAGAAAATCCAAATTCACCTGATCGTAAATGAAAGGCGACAAAATTTCCGCCTCGCTCGATACCTCGCCCATCGACCGCACAAATTCGAGCTCATGGTCGCGCAACTCATCGTGAAAAAAGGATTCATCACTGCTGCCGGCACTCACAAACGAAATTTTCATCACCGTATCTCATTTGGAACATGGGTGAAGATCTCGTCCGGCGCACGGTGAAACGTCGGCACGCGGCGCCGCACTCACCGCGGGATCATCGCGCCGCCCTGTGTTATAGCATAGCCCGAAATGGGTGAACTCGGACTGGTTGAGGACTTGGCGATTGTGACGCTGGTTGCCGGAGTGGCGGGATTTCTCTGCCAGAGAATCGGGCTGTCCAGCATCGTCGGGTTCCTTCTTGCCGGGTTCGTGGTCGGTCCGCACACACCACCCTTTGCGCTGATCTCCGACGAGGCGCGGATCGAGACACTGTCCCAACTGGGCCTGGTTTTTCTGATGTTCTCGATCGGCCTCGAGCTGAGCCTCGGCAAGTTGCGACGCATGGGACTGGGGCTGTTTCTCGCGGTCGCCCTCGGCGCGGCCCTGGTCTTCAATGTGGTTCGTTTCCTTTGTCCATTTCTCGGCATCGGGCCTTCGCAAGCCCTGTTTGTCGCCGGTATGCTGATGGCCTCGAGCTCTGCGACCATCGGTAAAATCCTGCCGGAATCCGGGTTGGTCCATCAACGGGCCGGGAATCTCGCCATGAGCATCACGGTCCTTGAGGACGTGGTGGCTGTGGTCGTGCTGACCTTCATCTCCTCCGTCGTCCAAATCCATCGCGGTCCGCAGGCACACATCGGCCGGATCCTGGGCGTTCTGCTGGCTTTCGTTACCGTGATCGTCGTACTCGGGCTTCTTTTCCTTCCGCGGATTCTTCGCCGCTTGGACCGGGCCGGAACCGATCTGCTTACCATCACGGTGGCGGGCCTGGTCCTCGGGATTGCGGTGATCGCGGTTAAGATCGGGTATTCGCTGGCTCTCGGTGCCTTTCTGCTTGGCGCGATCATCGCTGAAACACCGCAGCGTCCCGCCGTGGAGCGGGCGATGCAAGGGATGCGTGACGTGTTTATCGCGGTCTTTTTCGTCTCGATCGGGATGCTCCTGGACCCGGCGCTCCTGGCCAAGAACTGGGGCCTGATTCTGTGTCTGGGGCTGGCGGCGGTCGGGGTCCGCACACTCGCCCTCAGTCTGGCCCTGATGGTCACCGGGACGCCGGATTGGGACGCGATCCGGACAGGGCTGATGGTGACGCCGGTCGGTGAGTTTGCCTTTATCATCGCTCAAGTGGGCGTCGCGGCGCAGTTGCTCTCGGCCGATTATTATCCGATCACGGTCGGTATCGCCTTGTTCACGGCGGTGGTCTCACCCGTCCTGATCCAACGCTCCGCCCAAATCAGCAATTTCGCGGTAAAGTGTGAGCCGAAATTCCTCCGGGAATTCCTGACGCTTTACCAGCAGTTCCTGGCTTCCGCGGGTGAGCATCAACAGCGCAGCCGGGTGTTCGGGTTGGCGAGGCAAAAACTTCCTTTGCTCCTGGTCAGCATCATCTTCGTTTCCGGCATTTTGGTGTTCGCACCTTTAGTGCTCCACGAGTGGGACACGCTGTTTCCGGGCCACGCCGCCGCCTGGCGGGATTACGTCTTCTGGGCGTTGGTCGGCGTTGCCATGACCGGCCCGCTCCTCGGGGTTTGGCGGAGGCTCGCCGAATTTGTCCTCGCGCTGATGGACCTCGTGTTTGGGGCTGAACCCTGGGCCCGGTTGCCCCTGCTGGAAGTCGGTCTGGAACTGATGAGCGCTCTTCTGGTCTTCGTTTGGGTTTGGCTTCTCCGGCCGACGGGTGAAAATACCGCGTACCTCTTCGGCGGGATCCTGGCGGCGGCGGTCGTTTACATCCTGGTTTTCGGCAAACGGCTGATGACCGTGCATCATCAGATCGATTCGCAGCTCGCCGAGGCCGTCCTATCTGCCGAGGAGCGGCGCCAACAAAGCCGCGAACACTGGCTCAAGGAGCACCAGGAATGGGAATTAACCCTCAGCGAGATCCGGGTACCGGATTCAGAGGCTTGGTTTGATAAAACCTTGGGAGACCTGGCCCTGCGCAGCCGATTCGGCTGCTCGGTGATTGGTGTGGAGAGACAAGGATACCCGGTGCCCAGTCCGGGCCCTGATACCGCCATCTTTCCAAACGACGTTCTCCTGGTGCTCGGCACCAAGGCACAGATCCAGCAGGTGCGCGCATTCTTCGACAGCAGCCCGACCAATACCGAAAAGTCGGACATCCTCGACGAAATCCGGCTCGAATCGCTGGAAGTTCTCGAGCAAAGCCGGCTCGCTGGAAACGCGTTGGCGGAGCTCGAAATTCCACGCCACACCGGCGTGCAGATCGTGGGGGTATCCCGGGGAAAACACCGGATACTTTTTCCCGGGCCTTTTCAGGTTTTGCTACCGGGCGACTGGCTCCTGGTGGTGGGTACCAGGGAACAGATCCACCGGTTTCGTGAATGGATTAAAGCAGGCGTGCCCGGCAGCGAGGAGCATGAATGGGAAGTCGGCGCCTAACATCGATTGGAAAGCGGGTTCTGCTCTGCTGCAAGGCCGGTTCATTTCCATCCCAGAACGTTGAAGAAGAACGCCAGCAACCCCGCAAATAATGTGGCGCCTAGAAACAGGCAAACCGGCAAGGTCAGCACCCAGGCCAGGACGATGTTGCGTAGCGTCTTCTTTTGCAGGCCGGAGTGGTTTGCCGCCATGGTACCGGCGATGCCGGAGGATAAGACGTGCGTGGTGCTGACCGGCAATCCCAAGTGGTCAGCCATGAGGATGGTGATGGCGGTGGTCAGCTCGGCGGAGGCGCCCTGGGCGTAGGCGAGGTGGGTCTTGCCGATCCGCTCCGCAACCGTCACCACGATTCGTTTCCAGCCGATCATGGTCCCCAGGCCCAGGGCAAGCGCCACCACTGCTTTGATGTAGACCGGGATGTATTCGATGGCCTTTTTCAGCTCGGCCTGGAGGCCTTTGTAGTCGGGCGCGGCGATTTGCTTTTCTTTCTCCAGCTTCTTCAATGCTTCCTCGATCAGGAACGCGCTACGGCGCTGCTCCTGGCGTTCTTGCGGCGACACCTGCTCCACGGCGGATTTGCCCTCCAGCTTGCCGCGAAAATCCTGCATTTCGGTCACCAGGGCGGGAAAGACATTTTCGTCGAACGTGCCCCGGGGCCCGTTGAAGTGCGTTAACACTTCCCGGGCCTGATCATGGGCCGGGGGCGCTTTGCCCCTCAACTTGTCTTGCAGGGCATGGATGCCACGGTCCAGTTCGGCCGTAAGAGACTTAATATCGTCGGCCTTCAATGACGGGTTTAGGGCAAGGGCGGAAGGCAAAACGACGATGAGCACCAGCATGAAAAGCCCCATACCTTTTTGTCCATCGTTGGACCCGTGGGCAAAGCTCACGCCCGTACAGGTCAGGATCAAAATCCCGCGGACCCACCACGGCGGCGAACGCCGGGCATCAGCCGGCTCAAAGAGCTTAGGGCTTTTGACAAAGGTGCGTAGCCCAAGCAGCAGCACCGCCGCCATGATGAAGCCCAGCACGGGAGAGACCAGCAAGGACATGAAAACCTGCTGTACCTGTTCCCAAGGGATGCCCTGGCCCTGGCCGGGGTGCAGCAAGCTATCCACGAGGCTCACACCTAAAATCGAGCCGATCAGCGCGTGCGAACTCGAGCAGGGCAGACCCATGTACCAGGTGCTGAAGTTCCAAAGCACGGCCGCTGAGAGCAGGGCAAAGAGCGCGGCCGCGCCGGTGCCCGAGGCGACGTTTAGGACCAGGCCCGGCGGTAGCAGCGCAACAATACCGTAGGCGACCGTACCGGTGGAAAGAAGCACCCCGAGGAAGTTGCAAAACCCCGACCAGATGACTGCAGCCGTGGGCGGGAGGCTGTGCGTGTAGATCACGGTGGCCACGGCATTGGCGGTATCGTGAAAACCGTTAATAAACTCAAAAAACAGCGCGAGGGCAACCGCCAGCACCGCGAAAAGAATGACGCCGCCGTTCAGGTAATCGCCTGCGATATTCATGTGCTTGCCGAAAGGAACTTCGCGCTTTCCCGGCAAGAGGCGTTGTTACATTTTCGTCACACAGGCCTTTGTACCCCCAGGTTCAGGTCGTGCGCCCCTTGTCGGGTGGCGGCGCTTAATTGGCTTTGAGTGAGATTTTTGACCTGTAGAATCACGGCCGGTATGCCGCGGGTGTTTACTCACACTTTCTCAGTCCCCGAAGATGCCATTGATGAACTGGGGCATGTCAGTAACCTGAAATATCTCGCGTGGATGCAGGATATCGCCATTCGGCATTCGTCCGCACAAGGCTGGCCGGTGGAGCGCTACCTTGAGAACGGCGCGGTTTGGGTCGTGCGTTCTCATTTCATCACCTATCTCCGGCCTGCGTTCGCCGGCCAAACGATCACGTTACAAACCTGGGTAGCGGAATTTAAACAGCGAAGCTCATCGCGCCGGTACCTGGTCCGGCGCGAGAGCGACGATCGAGTACTGGTCGAGGCGGAAACCGTCTGGGTCTATGTGGACCGCCGAAACGGACGCCCACGCAGGATCCCGGACGAGTTGCGGGCCGCTTTCGAAGTCGTTCCGGAGGAGTCGTGAGGTCTACTGCGCGGTCCAACCACCGTCGATGAGAATATCCGTTCCTGTGAGGAAGCCTGCCCCTTCGGAACAGAGATACAAAGCAAGCTGACCAACTTCCTCCACACGTCCCCAACGGCCGACCGGGATCTTCGAAAGGAATTGCTGGTTGAGCTCCGGGTCCTGGATCAACGCCGTGTTCAACTCCGTGGCAAACGGGCCCGGGCTGATGCCGTTTACGGTGATACCTTCCGAAGCGAGCTCCAGCGCCAGGGCACGCGTTAAGCCGAGTAACGCGGTCTTGCTGGCGGAGTAGGCCGAGCGGCCCGGAAGCGAGACGTGGCTCATGGTCGATGTCAGGTTGATAATTCGCCCGTAACCCCGGCCTCTCATGTGCGGCACGAAGGACCGGCACATGAGAAAGACGCTCGTAAGGTTGGTATCGATGACGCGACGCCACTCTTCCAGCGTGAATTCGACCAGCGGCTTCCGGAGGTTGATCCCGGCGTTGTTGATCAGGATATCGATTCGGTTGAAGGTTCCGGTCACGTCGCGTTCGAGCCGGCGGACCTGCTCCTCGTCCGCGACATCGGCTTGGAAAACGTGCGCTTTGCCGCCTCCGCTCTCCACGACTTGTTTCACTCCGTTCAGCCGCTCGAGGTCTCGTGAGACCAGCGCAACGGTCGCACCCGCAGCGCCCAGGGCCAAGGCAATCGCCTTACCCAGCCCTCTACCGGCTCCGGTTACGACCGCTGCTTTACCGTTCAGGTTATCTTCTTGCATCTGGCATTCCGAAGGCTGCGTCCGGGCAAACTGGCCCCAATCCAGGGTTGAAGCCACCGGTTTCCCGACCGGTGAACGAAATAACTTAGGCGGCCGGGTCTTTGCCCCTCCGGGGCAAAAACGGCTAGCGATGTTCTATCCCGGCAATCGAATTTCGAACCGGTAACCCGGCTGATTGCTTAGACGGCGTGAGCAGGTTCTGTTTTACCCAATCTTCAGTGTATTTCGGGCTCACAATGGTGCCCGGGGGTAAGTCTGCATACTGTGAGAGGTTCTCGGTGGTGACCACCGCGTAAGGCATGGCCAGCCGATTCGGCGGATTGGCGCCGTTCAGGATATCAAGTGTCAGCCAGAATGCCGCCCCGCCGATGCCAGGGGCGGAACTGTCCGAAATCGTCTTGTAACCGTCCTTTTGATACTGCTCGGACCACCATTTCAGGAAATTCGAGCTACCCCCTCCTTCGATGATCGGCACCTTTCTGCCCGCTTGCTGAAAGGCTTGCACCACGCCGTAATCATCGCCGCCGCCTTGAGTCAGCACCGCGTCAACCTGAGGCAGGCTAGGCAGGATGTTGCTGACCGCCGATTGCGCCACCGCGGTGGTCGCCTGGCCATAGACCTCGCCGACGACCTTGGCTTCCGGATACTGTTTCAGCGCCTCAATTTGTCCCTCATACATCTGCTGATCCGGTGCCGAACCTTTAACCCCACGCACGACCAACACGTTGCCTTTCCCGCCAAGCAGCGTACCGACGATGTACTTGGTGGAGTTCACGTGCGCCGTTTTGAAATCAAAATCCAGCTTGTAACAACACGGACTCGTCGCGATCGAGTCGAACGCAATCACCTTGATGCCGGCAGCGCAGGCCTTCTCGATCGCGCCGTTGAGGGCGGTTGGGGACGCCGAGTTGATCGCGATGGCGTCGACCCTCTTCAGAATCAGGCCGTTCATCTGGGAGACCTGCTGGTTCACCGAGCCATCTCCGTTCTCAATGTCGTAATCGGCGATGCGTCCTTCTTTCTTGGCTTGTTCAGCCGCTTCTTTGAAAGCATCGACCATCTGTCGACGCCACGTGTTCCCGAAGTAAGAATTCGAGAGCGCAATGACCCATTTATTTCCAGGTCCGGCGGCCGCATCGGTTAGACAACCGGCCGCGGCCAGGCAAGCTGCCGCCAACAAGAAAGGCGATTTCATACAGGTTTGATTTGTTTGTTTCAGGGGGGCGGGGAATCCGATCCGCTCAGCGGCCGAAGCTCCAAGGAGCTACGCCGATCGGTATTTTACATGCAACCACGCGCGGTCGCTGTCAAATTTGCTACCTTGTCCATCATTGTAAAAGGAACCTTTTCATCCTCCTGCCACCCGGTATAAGTATGCGAAGACACGATTGTACACCTGCGCCAGCGGCGTAATGCCGCGAGCGCTCGTTTCCCCTCAGATGACCTCCTCGACATCCCTGTCCCAAGCTCCGCCTAGCATCCAGGGGCGCCGAAAGGGCCGGCGCCGCCTTGCCGTCCTGGCCGGCATCGTTCTGCTTGCGATCCTTTTGGCCCTCAAGCCGCCGTTTGTCGTCCGGCGTCTCCCCGGTCACGGAATTCCCGGCGCCGGTTCGCAGCCTGCCCAGACCGCCGCGGCCAGGTTCGTCGACCCGATCTGGACGACCAGAGTGCTGCCAGCCATTCAGGAAAAGGCGCAAGACATCGCCAAAATCCTGCCGGAGATCCGGGCCGACCCCAACGGCGCCGGCCAGAAATACGGCCGGCGCGAAGCTACCAATCCTTACAATTACATGGTCAAAGGAACCGGTAAGGTGGTTGAACTGCACACCGAATCGCAGGCCGGCACCGCCATCGTCGAAATTCCCGGGCTGGCGGAGAAGGTTGCGTTGCAAATCG
>JAFAUY010000072.1 GCA_019243005.1 Verrucomicrobiota bacterium
ACTGGTCCTTGCGCTTTCCACCCTGGCGACTCTGGCGGCAGGACAAGACGTGTTGACGTCGCGCAACGATGCGGCCCGTTCCGGCGTTCAGCCGCTCGAGACAATCTTAACGCCGGCCAACGTTTCAGCGCTGGTGGATGGGCAGCCCGGCTTCACGTTGTTACGCCAGCTTTCTGTTGACGGGCAGGTTTACGCGCAACCCTTGTACGCATCTGCCGCAAACGTTTACGTAAATGGCGTGCTTCAGGGCAGGAAGAACCTCCTGATTGTCGCGACCGAGCACGACAGCGTCTACTGCTGCGACGCGGATAGCGGGATGCTTTATTGGCAGAAATCCTTGCTCCTTCCCGGAGAGCAGCCAAGCGATTCGTTAGGGTGCACCGATCTGGAGCCCGAGATCGGCATTACCGGCACCCCGGTCATTGACCGTACGGCAGGACCAAACGGCACCGTCTACGTCGTCAGCTTCGCCAAAAGTCCGGGGAGCTACACTTACCGGCTGAACGCCTTGGATCTCGGCACAGGGAACAATACGCTGGGTCCAACCGCCATTACTGCCACCGTTGCCGGGAACGGTCCCGGGGCCAACGGCCACGGGACCGTCGTGTTTTTGCCAACCCAGCAACGGCAACGGCCGGGCCTGGCGCTTGCAAACGGCAACATTTACATCGGCTTCGGTTCGATCTGCGATTTTGAACCATTCACGGGATGGCTGCTCGCTTACAGCCAGCACGCTCTGACCCAGGTGGCCGCCTTTAACGCTGACCCGAACGGCATTCCGAATGCAGGTCCCGCCGGCAGCAGCGGCGGTGGCATCTGGCAATCGGGGATTGCGCCGGTCATCGCTCCCGGCCATGGGAGCATCATAGTTGCCACCGGCAATGGTCCGTTTGGTCCCAAGTCGGGAGATTACGGCGATAGCGTGATGCGGCTCGGCAACAACTTAACGGTGGTTGATTCCTTTACCCCGGCAAATCAAGCGGCTAACCAGGATGGCGACCTCGATTTAGGCAGCGGTGGAGGCACCCTGTTCACTCTGGGGAGCCATACGCTATTGGCTATTGCAGGGAAAGACAGCAATATCTATCTTTTG
The DNA here is from genome assembly GCA_019243005.1 of Verrucomicrobiota bacterium. Classification (GTDB taxonomy): domain Bacteria; phylum Verrucomicrobiota; class Verrucomicrobiia; order Chthoniobacterales; family JAFAMB01; genus JAFBAP01. The sequence continues at coordinate 1,094 of JAFAUY010000072.1, forward strand.
GACTTGTCCCAGCGCTGGGCCCAATACAATGGTGAGAACAACAATTATATTTACCAGTTCCTGGTTAATGCGAATCCAGGGGGAACTTTTGGTAATGCGGCCTATTTTAATGGTTCACTCTATTACGGGCCCTCGGGAGGGTCATTACGTCAGTTCACCTTTGACAGCACTGCGACTTTACAAGGACCGGTAAGCGTTTCGCCCACGACCTTTGCTTATCCCGGTACCGTCCCGAGTGTATCGGCCAACGGTACTCAGAATGCTATCGTCTGGGCGATTGAAGTCCCGAACAATGGCCAGGGGATTAACACTGGTCCGGCGGTTTTACACGCGTATGCCGCGAACAATCTTCAAAACGAGCTGTTCAGAAGCACCCAGAATTTCGGCGGCGGGGTTAAATTTTCCGTACCGACAATTGCCGGCGGCAAGGTTTTTGTAGGGACAGAAAGCTCGGTGGGCGTGTTTGGGCTACCTACGCCTACGCCCACGCCCACGCCTACCCCGTGCCCGCCGTGCCCGACCTCATCAACTCAGTCGAACTTTAATGGCACGCCGATTCCGGCAGGCGACTCCATCTGGTTTAACGCCAATTTCACGGCCAGCGGGATACCCCGCAGCGGCGCCACGATAAGCTTTAGCTGTTCGACCATCACTTCCAGCGCGTTCTCGGTGACCGTTCCCAACGCGATAATCACCTTCAGCCCGAGCGCCACTTGCGCCACCACGACCTTCGACGCGGCCACCAATACCTGGATGACGACCGTTCCGACTTCCGGGAGCGATGAGATTTTCCTCTCCGGGGTGGCTCTGCCGTTGCCGTCGGGCGTGCCGGGCAGCGGTATTTCGCCAACCTGGAGCGGTATCTTCAGCGCCTCTGTGCCCGGCATCTCCGTGCAGTGGAAATGGGGTGCGGCTGTCTACACGTGCTTTACGACGCCAAACGCTTCTTTCTACAATTCGCTTATGGTCAAGCCGACCCATCAGAACGCATGCAACTTCAACAATGGGGACCATGCGGGGACACCGGAAAATGGGGCGTTCCGGGCGTGTGTAACCGGCGGCGCTACAGGCGGTGGCGGTTCGAACTTTACGGGCTCCTGGAGCGGTACGGTGTCGCCCGGGCAGCTCTGTGTGCCGTAATCAGTTCCTGACCATATTCGGAGACCGGGACAAAACGGGGGCAAACGGGTGTGACCCGGGTTCCCGCCAGCGCGTGCACGGACTCGGGCCATGCGATGCAACCCGCATGGAGATCAAAGTCCAAATCACAGTGAGGGCGGGAGGCCGGTCAATCCGAAGCGCTGGAGGTGGCGCGCCTGGAACGCGGGCCCGGTTTGCAACCGGCCACGCTGGGGCTTTCCTTGGCCGAAGCGCGCTCGCTTTTGGCCGGCTTGGAGTAAACGATCGTCCAGCGGCAGTGCGCAGAATGGGTCGCTGAAGAGCAACGGTGCCCCCGGTGCGGTCGGCCGCGCGCCTGCAAGGGCCACCACCGAATCGTGTTCCGGGGTATTAGGAACAA
>JAFAUY010000210.1 GCA_019243005.1 Verrucomicrobiota bacterium
AAACCGGGCGACCGGGTTATCGGGCTGCCCAAGACCAAGCCCGACGCTTAAAATAACAAGCTGGTACGACGTTAACGGAGCGCTGTCGTCCTCGTCGACGCCAGCGCTTCTGTATTTAGAGGGTGTGTGGGAGCCGAGGACGGTGAACTTGGTCAGCCTCTTTCCTCACAGACCTTCTAAGAAATACTCGTGGTATGCGCCTCAACCGTTTTCTCGCTCTGGCCGGCGTCGCTTCGCGGCGCGGCGCCGAAGCCTTTATTCGGCGCGGACGAGTTACGGTGAACGGGAAGGTCGCATCGGATCTGGCAACCCAGGTATCCCCGGCCGATCAGGTCAAGGTCGACGGGCGCACGGTGCGCCAACAGGGATTCGTGTACGTCCTGCTTAACAAACCCAAAGGCTACCTGACGACCCGGTCCGACGACCGGAAACGAAAGACCATCTACGATTTGCTCCCGCCGGATCTCCCGAAGCTGGCGCACGTGGGCAGGCTGGATCTGGAGTCCGAAGGATTATTGCTTTTGACCAATGATGGTGAGCTCGCCCTGCACTTGACGCATCCGCGCTACAAGTTGCGGAAAGAATACTTGGTCACGCTCGACCGGGAGTTTGATATGGCCGATCTGCCAAAAGTTCGGCAGGGCATTTACCTGGCTGAAGGCCGGGCGCGCTTCGACGAACTGCACAAGATCGGTTCGGACCAGGTTCGGGTGGTCCTCACGCAGGGTATCAAACGGCAAGTGCGACGGGTGCTGGCTGCCCTGGGCTATCGTGTACGCCGGTTGCAGCGGATCAGGATCGGCCCGCTGATGGCGCGCGGATTGGGGCCGGGCGAATTCCGGGAACTGCGTCCCGACGAGCTTGCCGCCTTGCGGGCACCGGCGCGTGCCCGTTTGCGTTCGCAACCGGACGCGCAGGGCAGTTCGCCAATCAAAGGGCCGGCCTCGCTGCCGCCAACGCACGGCTGACCGTGGCGGCGGCCTCGCCAGGTGTAACCGGTGCATAGGACCTGCCGCGAAACCAGGTTTCCTGCCGCCTGGCGTACTGGCGGGTTTGTTGCTGTATGGCGCGGACGCACTCGGTTGCGGAGATCCGGCCGGCCAGCAAATCGGAGATCAGATCGAAGCCGATCATCCGGGAGGCAGTCGGGCCGACTTGCCCCGCCGCCGCCACTTCTTCGACCACACCCTGTGCGAACATTTCTTCGACCCGTTGGTTAACCCGCTGCTGGAGTTCGGCCCGGGACCGGACCAGCACGAACGAGGGCGGCGTACCCTCCGGAGTAACGGCAAAGGAGGAGAACGGTTTTCCGGTCTGCAGACAAACCTCGACCGCGCGCAGCACGCGCCGGGGATTACGCAGGTCGATCCGGGTAAAGCCGTGCGGATCGAGCGTATAAAGCTGCTTTACCAGTTCGTCATGGGACATGGTCCCGAGCCGGGCCCGCAGCGCCGAGTCGGGTGCAGGCAGATCGGGTAATCGGGAGGTTAATGCCTGGAGGTAAAAACCGGTCCCGCCAACCACCAGCGGAACTTTTCCGGCCCGATTCACTCGCGCGATGGCCTCCCGTGCGTGCTCCCCGTATTGGCGCGCGTCGTAGGGCCAAGTTAACGGCACGATGCCGATCAGGTGATGGGGCACGCGTTCGCGTTGCTGCCTTGACGGTTTGGCCGACAACAAATCGAGGCCTTCGTACACTTGAAAAGCGTCCGCGCTGACGATTTCGGTGTCGTGCGCTTCGGCGATACGCATCGCCAGTTCGGTTTTACCGGCGGCCGTGGGGCCGCCGAAGATCACGTAGCGGAGGGCAACACGATCAGCCGCGATGGACATCGGTTAAAAAGACGCGCAGAAAGACGCGCGGGAATTCCCATCCCCTTCCGGGGATCGGGTGAAAGCCAAAAAGAAAACCCGCACCCTTGCGAGTGCGGGCTTACAGCGTTCTATCGGGATCAGGCAGCCCGTTGCTCCATGTCCGGAGTCTTGGCGCCACTGACCACCAGTTTGCGTCCGAGGAATTCCTTGTCGTGCAGTTCTTCGACGGCCCGTCGAGCCTCCTCGATCGTGGTCATCTGGACGAACGCGAACCCTTTTGACCGTTGCGTGTACTTGTGACACACGACCTCGGCATTGCGCACCTGGCCGACGCCCTTGAAAAGTTCGAAGAGATCACTTTCCGTGGCATCGAAGGAAAGGTTACCGACATACAAGCGGGGAGAAGTAACTTCGACCAGTTCAGGTTTACGGCTGATTCGCTCTCTTGGCGCCCCATTCTGACCCGGTTTTTCCACCGCTTTGGCAGGTAAAGCCGGGGCTGGGGGTTTCTTCCCACGGAAGAAAGCCAGAATACGCTGAAGCAGAGTGGGAGGAGGTTTGGCAGCGGCTCCGGGAGCACTGTTTCCGTTGCTTGGACGTCGGCGGCGACTACGGCGGTGCCGTCGTCCCGATGGTTGCATAGATTGAGATTTCATTGATTCACCATTGTGAAGTTCATCACGTGAAGGGCATGCACTATGCACACTGAGAAAGAACAGGTTGGGCCGAACTTACCCTCAAACCCAACACCTTCACCGCAACGCACGAGGGCTCAGCTTTTTTACAACGTGAGCTAAAACGCCTGGTACCGCGATAACCTTGGTACCTGGGGTCCCCGTCTAGTCAGGGAGCATGGAACCAACGACGTGACGCCCCGCTAATCAGGACTTTCCAACGCTTCGGACCCACAAGCTCCCGAGTTGCTCAAATAATATAACGGCACAAAATGACCCTCGCAACCCGATAGTTGCTTGCTGTGAGGTCCCACCGGCCCTGGTGCGCCGGTTTATACCTGCCGGCCGCAGCAATTCTTGAACTTCTTGCCGCTGCCGCAAGGGCAGGGGTCATTACGGCCGACTTTGTTCGGGTCATGGCGGCTGGTTGGAAAGACCAGTTCAAACTCGCCGTTGACGTCGGCTGCATCCTTCTCACGAGCCGATGCCAGCTTCTCGCGGCCGGGTACCGGACCCGAAACGGGTCTAGGCGGCCCCGAAACGGGCCGGGGCAAACCCGAAGCGGGCCGTGGCGTCCCCGAAGCAGGCGGTCGCGGCATGCCGGAAGCCGGGCCCGACGGGCTTGGGGGAGCCCCCGGTGGCTGGGGCGTGTCGGCCGGGGCCGTCACGCTGATCGGCAGGCTGGCCAGGAAATGCTCGAACGCCATCAGGTTGGTCGTGCTCCGGAACAAGTTGCTCAAGACCTCGGCTTTGATGCTCGCCATCAACTGGCTGAACATATCGTACGCTTCCGCCTTGTACTCGACCAAGGGATCTTTCTGACCGTAACTGCGCAGGTAAATGCCTTCACGCAGCCCATCCATCGCGTAGAGGTGCTCCTGCCAGAGGCGGTCGATGGCGTTCAGAATGATGTAACGCTCCAGCCCGACCACCGCATCCGCCTCCTCGTGGCCGACCTTCTGGAGGTAAGACTGCTTGACCTTGTCAACCAGGAACTGCGCCGTTTCGTCCGGCGTTTTCTTATCCAGCTCCGTCGAGACACGGTTCAACCCGAGTGGGAACGTGGTGTTCGCCCAATGCAACAGGCCGTCATAGTCGGGGTCGCTGCCGTCCGGACCCTCGAGAAACGATTTCACCCGTTCGGGGATAACCTCGTCGACGATTTCAAAAATCAGCTTACGCGGCTCGCTCGTTTCCAACGTTTCGTTACGCAAGGAATAGATGACCTCGCGCTGCTTATTCATGACGTCGTCGAAGTCGAGCGTGCGTTTCCGGATCAGGTAATTGCGTTGTTCGACCCGTTTCTGAGCGGTTTCGACGCTTTTATTAAGCCAGGGGTGTTCCAGTTCCTCCCCATCTTTCAGCCCGAAACGCTCCATCATCGACGTCATGCGTTCCGAAGCGCCGAAGTTGCGCATCAGGTCATCCTCGAAGCTCACGTAAAAACGTGAGGAACCGGGGTCACCTTGACGCGCGCAGCGTCCCCGCAGCTGGCGGTCGACGCGGCGGGATTCATGACGCTCCGTGCCCAGCACGTGCAGGCCGCCCAGTTCGGCCACGCCCTCGCCCAACTTGATGTCGGTGCCGCGCCCGGCCATGTTGGTCGAAATCGTCACGGTACCGCGCTGGCCCGCTCGCGCCACGATTTCGGCTTCCTGCCGGTGGTACTTAGCATTGAGCACGTTGTGCGGGATCTTTTCACGTTTGAGCATCCGGGAAAGCAGTTCGGAAGCTTCCACGCTCGCGGTACCGACCAGGACCGGTTGGCCTTTGGCGTGGCAGGTTTTGATTTCATCGACGGCGGCGTTGTATTTCTCGCGCCGGGTCTTGTAGATCCGGTCGTTATTATCCTTCCGGATTACCGGACGGTTGGTCGGAATCACCAGCACGTCGAGTTTATAGATATCGTGAAATTCGTTCGCCTCGGTCTCGGCTGTGCCCGTCATACCGGCGAGTTTATGGTACAGGCGGAAATAGTTCTGGATCGTGATCGTCGCCAGCGTCTGCGTCTCGCGGTCAATCTGCACGCCCTCCTTGGCCTCCACCGCCTGGTGCAACCCGTCGCTCCAGCGGCGGCCCGGCATTTTGCGCCCGGTATGTTCGTCGACGATGATGACTTTGTTCTCCTCGACGACGTAATCCACGTCTTTTTCGAAGAGGCAATACGCCCGGAGGAGTTGCGAAATGTTGTGAATCCGCTCAGCCTGGGCGTCGCAATATTGCTGGCGCTTCCGTTTGCCCTCGTCCTTTTGCGCCGGGCTGAGGGTGGCATCAAGGTCGATTTCGGTAAACTCGTGAATCAGGTCGGGCAGGGTGAACGCCTGAGGGTCGTCCGGATTAAGAAAGCTGCGGCCCATCTCGGAGAGGTCGGCTTCCTGGTGTTTCTCGTCGATGGTGAAATAAAGTTCCTCTTTGAGCGCCACCAGGTCTTCCTTTCGCGAGTCCTGGTAAAAGGAGAGCTCCGACTTATCGAGCGCCTTCCGGTTCTCGGGGTCCTCCATGGCACGAAGCAGGCCCTTGTTGCGCGGTTGGCCGAGCTTGACCTTGAAAAGCAGTCTGCCGCCGGTTTCGAAATCGTTTTTCTCGAGGGCTTCGCGCGCCTCACCCATGAGGCGGTTGCAGAGCATGGTCTGGCGTTTCACCAGTTGTTCCACGAGCGGTTTGAACCGGTCATACTGGTGAGACGAAACGGTGGCCGGCCCGCTGATGATCAAGGGCGTCCGGGCTTCGTCGATCAGGATGGAATCGACTTCATCGACGATGGCGTAGTAATGGCCCCGCTGCACCTGTTGATCCTTGGTGGTGGCCATGCCGTTGTCGCGGAGGTAATCAAACCCGAACTCGCTGTTGGTTCCGTAGGTGATGTCGCAGTCGTACTGTGCCTTGCGCACGGAAGGGTCCTGGTCGTGCTGGATGCATCCCACCGTGACCCCGAGC
>JAFAUY010000261.1 GCA_019243005.1 Verrucomicrobiota bacterium
TGCGGAGCAACTGGGTCCCACCCGGGGCTAACGGCGTTTCGAAAACCTCGTCCAGCGGAGAATCGCTGGTGATGTGCCCGAGCACGGTCCCAACCGCATACGTCTCACCCGCGTCCGCTTCAATCTCGGCAATGGTGCCGGTGCATGGGGCCGTGATTGCCATCACCGCTTTGTTGGTTTCCACCTCCATGATTTCCTGCTCGGCTTCGACCGGTTCACCTGCCGACACGTGGATGCGGATGATGGTGGCTTCGGCGATGGATTCACCGAGCTGAGGCATCACGATGGGAACTTGCGACATAGAGATTAATGATTACCAGACGATCAATTCCCGGAGCTTCCGGACGATCAATTCAGAGGACGGTTTGTGGGCAGCCCAAAGCTTCGGGTTGTACGGTGCCGGCGTGTCGATGCTGTTGATCCGCAGCGGCGGCGCATCCAGGAATTCGAAGCCTTCGGCGGCCACGCGGGCGACGACCTCGGCGTTAACGCCGCCCCAGGGCCAAGCTTCCGCCACGCAGAGCAAACGTCCGGTCCTTGCGACCGAAGCCAGGACGGTGTCAAGGTCCAGCGGCTTCACGGAACGCAGATCGATCACCTCGACCTCGAGGCCCTCCTGAGCCAGCTTATTCGCCGCCGCCAGGGCTTCGTGCACCATCGCGCTGTAGGCGACGACGGTCACATCCCGGCCGCTGCGGGCCACGCGCGCCTGGCCGGTAGGCAGGTTGTTCTCCGGGAGGGAATCCGCTTTAAGACGGTTGTAAAGGAACTTGTGCTCGCAGTAAATGACCGGATCATCCAACCGGACCGCTTCGAGCAGCATCGAATAAGCGTCCTCGACCGTCGCGGGCGTCATCACCACCAAGCCGGGAAAATGGGAATAGATGGCCTCCAGGTTCTGGCTGTGGAACGGTCCGCTGCCCGGATTGCCTCCCGACGGAAGCCGGATCGTGATCGGGCAGGGAACCCCCGTCCGCCAGTAAAGGGTCGCGGCTTGATTTACGATCTGGTTGAAGCCGACCGAAGAAAAATCCGCGAACTGCATCTCGACGATCGGACGCATGCCCTCGATTTCCGCTCCGACGGCGCTGCCCACCATCGCGTCCTCGCTGATCGGTGAATCGAGCACCCTTCCCGGAAAAAGCCGGGCCAGGTCTCTGGTCGCCTTGAACGCCCCGCCGTGGCGGGCGATGTCTTGACCGTAGATATAAACGCGAGGATCGCTCCGCAAGGCGACGGCCTGTGCCTCACGAATCGCTTCCAGGTACGTAACGCTCATTTCACGAAGTCACGAAGGCGACGCCTCAAACGTCGCGAAGCGCCTCGTCGCATAGGCGCACCAATCCTCATCCGCCGGATCCGGGCCGGATTCACGCTGGACTTTCAACGCCACCTCTTCGACCTGAGCTTTCGCGTTTTCGCGCCATTGGCGGACGGTTTCGGCGTCGGCCCAGCCCTGCTCGAGCACGTAGTTCCTGGCCACATCAATGCAGTCCCGGCCGAGTGGGCTGGTGAACAGGCGCGGGTCGACGTAACTGGCGTCGTCGTGTTCCGCATGCCCGGCCAGCCGCAGACAACTTGCCACGATCATCTGCGGCCCTTGGCCCTCACGGGCCCGTCCGACCGCATGATGAACAACCTCCAGACATTCCTTGAGGTCGGTTCCATCCATGCTGTAGCCCTCCACCCCGTAGCCGATCGCACGGTCGACCAGATCATGGCAGGCAAACTGGCGGCTGTTGGGGGTGGAGTAGGCATACTGGTTGTTCGTCACCACCACCACCAGGGGCAGCTTTTCCACGGCGGCAAGATTCAAGCCCTCGTGGAATGCGCCGGTCGAAGTCGCGCCGTCTCCCATGGAGGTGGCCCCGACCACGTTCTGTTCGCCTCGCATCCGCCGCGCCAGCAGAGCGCCGGCCACCACCGACACGAGCGAGCCGAGGTGGCTGATCATGGCGAAAGTACCCTCACGCAGCCGGCCGCGGTGGATGTTTCCGTCCCGGCCACGCATCGGCCCGAGCCGGGACCCAAGGTAAGTGCGAACCGCGTCGATCAGAGGCTCTCCGAACGCCAGGCGCCCGGCTTGGTCACGTATGGCCGGCCCGAACAGGTCGCCCGGCTTCAGCGCCAGCCCGATCGCTACGCTGACCGCTTCCTGGCCTTTACCGGTGTACACCCCGCCGGCAACCTTACCGGCACGCCAAAGGTTGGCCAGCTTTTCCTCCACGGTTCGGGCCAGGATCATCCAGTTGAATGCCTTGACGTACTGCTCTCTGAAGGCAGGAGGAACCACTTCCCTCGTCGGCTCCTTGAGGGTATGTAACATAAGCAACCGATTATCAGCTTAATCTCACGGCTTGCAAGGCTTTCGGAGGCGGCGGCCACGGCGGGTCCGGCGGCCACGGCGGAAGGGGTTCACACGGCGAACACGGCGGGCC
>JAFAUY010000265.1 GCA_019243005.1 Verrucomicrobiota bacterium
CAAAGGCGGAGATCATAAAAGACCCGCGGATCCGATTGCGATTGATTCCACTGACGCGAATCATTTGGCCGCGCGGGGCCGGAGTGGCGGCCACCGCGGCAACAAGTGTCTGCCCTTCTAGGGAACCCGGGCCGTAGGTGTAGCCCAGCTGGCTCTCGATGTTGATACAATCGAGCGACGTATAAGGCCGCTGCTTTCCGCCGTCTTCCTTTTTGAACGGATCGAGCGGGGATTCCAGAGTGAGCCAAGCATTTGGCACCGTCCCGGGCGTGGGGCCTTGGTTATCGACGGAGTTGGTGCCAGGATACTTGGGGATGATCTCCAGATGCTCGGTGCAGCCGTGCGCCTTTTGCCAAAGCCAGAATACCCGATCGACGAAGCAATGATGGAAGAAGAAAATCGGATCCAGTCCAGCGGTGTCGTTTTCGCCCATGTCCCCGTTCGCCCCTTCGATGGGTGAAGCGTCGAAAACGTTTGGCAGATCAAATCCGCCGACGGCGAGGTGAATGCTATTATGCGGGCTCTCTAGGGGGACGGCGAGGGTGTCGGAGTCGTCCTGCCATGCGCTGGCCGAAGTGGTGTTTGAAAAGACGGTGTAATTTGGAGCTTCAAGGCAATCCTGATATTTCTTATGGACGTTGGTCGGGATGGTTTGGCCACCGACGACGATCGAGGAGGTCAGCCAATTCACGACGTTCGCATTCAGGAGCTTCACGTTCGCCTCGTAGTCCGGGAACTTGGCATTGTGCGCGTCCGTTGCCGCTTTATCGTTGGGCCCGACGAGGCCGGATAAGGGGTAGCGCACGGTCTCGTAGCCCTTCGGTTTGCTGTAGTCGGCGTCCGGAAACGGGCTGAGATGATCGACGATGCCTTTAGTGAATACGAAAGAACGCAGCGGGTTGGGGATGGTCTGACCGTCAAGCTCGAAATTTTTCTGCGTCAGCGCCCAGGGAATTCCATTCTTCAGGGAATCCTCGCTGGTTTCATCCCAATACGGCAGCATAACGTCCCCGCAACCCGGAATGCTTTGCAAAGCTTCCTCCAGTTTAAGCAAATAGGCGCGATGCCAAGTGGGGAACAGAATATTGCCGTGATTGCAATAACCACCCCAGAAGGAGGAACTTCCCCATCCCGCCCCGCGAAAAGGCTCGCCATGGTAGCCACCCAAAACAAAGAAGGATTTCGGATCGGTAGGAGGGAGTTGTTTGATGCCCTTCCAGGCCCGCATAAGATCTTCCAGGGGCTTCTTTTGACCCTTTAGATACTCATCCTGTAGATCCTGAAGTGACCTGCGAACGCGAAGAAGGGAGTCTTTCTTTGGCATATGGGACAATGAGTTATTCGTCTAAGAGCGCTTAACAAAACCCCTTTAGGTGAATGAAGTTCCAACAGATCAGGATGCAGCCCAGGTGAAAAAAGGCTTCATCAATGTCGACCTAGCGCTCGTAGGAGTCCAGAAAAAACCGGAGGCTAAGGGTAGTAACCTTTATTCCGGTCGAAAAGGCGGACGGCACTTCGGGCGCTACGTTTTTCGACCAAGTGGGGGAGCATAAAAAGTTGTGGTACGATTCAGGCGGGGACTGGTGTGTCAGCGCCGATCTGAAAGTCCGGTAAACGTACCGGTTTGAAAATCGGATGGCGCAGGGCTGCTTTTTCTTCAAAGCACTCAACAAAAATTTTTCTTCGTTTTGTTAGTTCTTCTTGGGTTCCCGGGCTGATTTGCTTGTGGTCCCTCACGAGCCTTGAACCAAGGGCGACTCGCCTTTTTGAGTCGCCCCATGAAGGCTTCTGGCCGGCATAAGTGCCTGCTCTGCGGCGAGTTTTACCAACCGGACCGGCGCAACCTGTGCCACCAGCGCCACTGCGCCAAACCCGAGTGCCGCAAACGCAGCATGAAAGACCGCGTCGAACCTTAAAACGCTCCCGCTTCAACGGCCTGGACGTCCCCGCCGCCCGTAAACCATCATCCGATTTTTGGATCGGTAGATTTTCCGATTTTCACGTCCTCACTCACACCGGCGGGCATTTCGGGGGCCGGAAGTCTCGGTGCATGGCCTGGAAGGCCTTTTCGATGGTGCCGCCTGAGGACATGAACGCGTGCCGTCAGGAAAGGCGGCACGGTGTAGCGGTTCCAGCCGCATCGGCCGGTTCTTGTTCATGCGCCTGGCCACGACCTCGTTGACGGTGGACTCCGTAAAAGGCGGTCGAGATCGGCAGGCTGCGCCCGGTAACGTTTGCCGTAATTGGGCAGCGAATCGCGGTTGGTTTCCAGATAGGCCCACCGTTCTTGGGCGGCCTTGCCCGCCCGGTTGGGCCAGGGTGGGTGGGGTCTGCGCGCGTTTGGCGGCGCACCCGCCGTAGAGGTCCTCCAAATTCCACTCATAAAGGGACTCGCGACGTTCAGGCCTTCGGGCGTTCATCGGGCGGCCGTGCCGGGCCGCTACAACACAACCCCAAGGAGGAGGCGGCGTTCGCAAAGGCTGAACCGAAAGGTCCAACACCCTTTACGCTCTGAGGAGCGAGCGAACATGAACCTGCAACCCACCATGCCCAAAACGCTATGCTGCCGCGAACGCGCACTCGCAGCGCGTCAAAAAATGGTGGAACGTTGTCCTGTTCTGCCCGCCTCGTTCGTCATCGTATGGAAATGCCGCTCCGCGGCTTGGAAAAAAGCAACCATCCTGCCCCTCCTTCATGATCACAACGCTGCTCATCGTCTTCGCCCTTGTCGCTGCTGGCCTCCTTCTCGTCGCCATCCAGCCTTCCGAGTTTTGGATCGCGCGCACCGCGAGGATACCCGCTCCCGTGGCGACGGTTTTCACGCAGGTCAACGATTTTCGCCGATGGGCGGCTTGGTCGCCGTGGGCCAGGCTCGATCCGGCGATGAAGGTCAGTTACGACGGAGCGCCCGTGGGCACGGGCGCAAGTTATGCTTGGTCCGGCAATCACCGGGTGGGCGAAGGCCGATCGACCATCACCGAGAGCCGGCCAAATGAGCTGATCCGTATCAAGCTGGAATTCGTGCGCCCGTTTGCCGGCACCAATGACACGGAGTTCACCTTTCAGCCGGACGGTCATGCGACGGCGGTGACGTGGAGCATGTCGGGCAAGAGAAATTTTGTGATGAAGGCCGTGGGCCTGTTCATGAATTGCGATAAGATGTGCGGGGGCCAGTTCGAACGGGGCTTTGCGAACCTAAAAGCCGTTCTCGAGCCCCCCAAAGATGAAACGCAAACGCCGCAGGCACTGCCACTCGCCCTGGCTCATCCATCCTGAACAACCGATGACTTGGCTACCGGCATGAAAACCCACCTCTACAAGCCAGCCGCAAAACCACGGGTTCATGGATGCGCACGGGTTTGAAGCCCTCGAGGGCACCCCTGGGAACTCATCTACAGGGAGCCGGGTGCCGTCAAGCAGGACTAAAGACATGTGCCCGCTTTGTCTGATCCGTTTCGCCCTTTGTGCGGCAGGCGTAACGTCGGCCGGAGGACTGGGCGCTTTCGTAGTAAGCAAGTTGCGCAGGAGAATCACCCCTCAAAACAAGGAACCCCGGATATGAACACCGCTGAGAACCTAACCAGCTACCCGCTAGTCGTCTCACGCGTGGAGTGGCAGCGCGCGCGTGATCAGTTGCTTCTGAAGGAGAAGGCGGCGACCCGTGCTCGCGATGCGTTGGCCGCGGAGCGCCGCCGGCTGCCGATGGTGCGAATCGAGAAGGAGTACGTTTTTGATGGTCCGCAGGGAAAGGCGCGCCTGCTCGATCTGTTCGAAGGTCGCCGCCAGCTCATCCTCTACCACTTCATGTTTGCGCCGGAGGTCGACGGCTGGCCGTCGGCGGGCTGTCCCGGCTGTTCGATGGTGGTGGACCATATCGGCCCCTTGCCGCACCTGCACGCGCGCGACACGTCCTTTGCCCTGGTCTCGCGCGCGCCGCTGGCGAGCCTCGAAGGGTATAAACGGCGCATGGGCTGGGCGGTGCCGTGGTATTCCTCCGCAGAGAATGACTTCAACGATGACTTCGGCTTGACGGCCCCTGAAGGCGAGACCTTTGGCCTGAGCGTCTTTCTTCGCAAAGACGACCAGATCTTTCAGACCTACTTCACCGACGCGCGCGGGGTGGAAGTGCTCGTCACGAGCTTTACGCTGCTTGACCTGAGCCCGCTAGGTCGGCAGGAGGACTGGGAAGATTCGCCTGCCGGCTGGCCGCAAACGCCCCCCTACCAATGGTGGCGGCGGCATGACGAATACACCTAACCTAATCTAACACCAACGACTAGATGAACACTGGTACTACTCCCCTAACGGGGGCGTTTGCGCAACGAGGCGTCTATTAGCGGTGTAGAATGAATCGCACCTTCACGCCCTCGCTTGGAGCCGGGGCTGTAAAAACCGCGGGGTAACTAAGCGGCGGCGGGCCGCGACAAACGCGGAGGGCTGATCACAAAGCTATGGCAGCTAAACCCAAAACCATCGACGATTACCTCGCCGCGTTGGGTGATGATAAGCGAGCTGCCCTTGAGAGGCTTCGAAAGATCATCCGCGCGGCCGTGCCCAATGCCGAAGAGTGTATCAGCTACCGGCTACCGGCTTTCCGGCTCGACGGAAAATGCTTTGTCTGGTTTGGCGCAGCGGCGAATCACTGCGCGATCTATGGCGTGATCGGAACCCATCAGGACGAGCTCAAGGGCTATGACACCAGCAAAGGCACGATCCGTTTTCAAGCCGACAAGCCCCTACCGGCTAGGCTCCTGCGGAAGTTGGTCAAGGCCCGGGCCGTGGGGAACGCGGGTCAAAGCAGAAAAACAAAATAACGCTGTCGCGAGGCCTTTATCAGTGGGCGGCCGAGGTATAACCGAAAGTTGTGGATTGATCTGTCGTCGAAAATACGGACGGGGCTTTTAGTTAGTTTCTGTGGTTAGTTGCTTGTGTCAAGTGCCTTTCAAATCCTAACGGCGAAAGGTAGCCCGAGGCCGAGTGCAGGCGTTGAGGGTTGTAGAAGGTTTCGATGTAGTCAAACAGCGGAGGACGACTTCAACCCCTGTTTTTTCGGATCGGCGCAAAAAAAACTTGCCCGGTTCAGAGATAGGGTCTCGCGCTGGCCCTCCAGGTACTGCACCTGTCTGCGCAATGCCCGGTTCTCGCGTTCCAGCTCCTCGGCGCTCATGGGGCGGCCGTCGACCTGCACGGGCGCCATCTCCGCTATGTACTGCTTTTTCCAGAGGTGCAGGCTTTAGGCGCTGCAGCCCAGTTCCCGGACGACCTGCTCACAGGTTTTGCCGCTGGTGATCACCAGGTCGACCGCCTGCCGTTTATACTCCTCATCGTAAGGTTTGTGATACGCCGGCTTCTTCTTCTTCTTCATCGTAGGCTTCATTTTCGCTTGAGTCGGCGTGTCCGCCAAATCGGAGGACGCTCACGGCCGGCATTAAGGGTGCGCGCTCCCAGCATAAACGGTGCCCCCCTGATACGGGCTGTCCCCCATTTATTCCGGGTCGCCGCTGTCGTGCCCTTGCACCCTGGCCTTGTGCGCCCGGGCCACCCGCCCGGGAAGAAAACGTGCGCCAGCTTTGTTTTTCTCTCCTCCCGGACGGCCCCGAAAACAATGGCAACGCCTCGCCCGGCGTCCCGCCGAGGCCTCGACGTTACCGTAAGGCCGCCGCCGGTTCGCCCCGGGTGGCCGAAACCCTCACGGCAGACGTCCGATCACAAGCTTAAAGAAATTTATTTTTAGCTTTTTGTAAGGTGCCGCTTTACCAGGAATGCTGGGAAGGCTGAGGGCCACGATGGATTTGAGCCTGCGTAACCTGTTCGTTTTCGGCTGGCCGTTGCAAGCGGCTGCTTTTTCGTTACGTTACCCCTATTTAGCTGCGTTCACGGTGCTGTTCTGCTGGCGACCGGCTAGCTTAACAACGGCAACGTGCGTCGCCTTTTGCGGGTGATCACAATTGGGTCAGGCGAAATGAACAAAAATGTTTTCGTCGCAAGCATGCTAATGCTGGCCGGCCAGGTAGGTGCCTTCGGAAGCGGTCTTCCAAGTTCTCAGTGCTTAGATTCCCTAGGAGACGCGCCAGCGCTCCAAGTCGACATCAGTACCGGTAGTTATGGCATTAGTAGCCATTCGAATCGGTTTACCGGTAGTCAGCTTGTCGTGAACGGAATCAATGTTCTGCAGTATTCTGAACCCGGCGTGATGAGCGACGATTGGCGCCGCTTTTCCCGAACCGTGGGCAATCTACGATTCATTGCGGATTTCACGAGGCGCGGCCCTTGGCTGGGAATTTCCCTCAGCGTTCGCAACGTGGGGACTACGGATGTAGCGCTGAGCGCGGTCCAGCTTTTCGGTGCGTCCTATGGCAATGCGTTTAACGGCGGGCCGCTGAGCCAGCTGCAAGCCTACAGCGAGTCTTTCACCCCCTCGAATCCTGACGGGGCACAATCTGTCCCGGGTCAGACGGTTAACAGCCTGTATTATGGAGCACTGTTCATTCCCGGCTACCCGAGGGCATGGTTTTTCGCCTATGGTGTTCCGACGCTCTGGTCGAGTGGTATCCAGGTGGACGGAACGGTCAGACGGTAACCGCACTGCAGCAATTTTACGGCAGGCCGTTTCCGCTCTCTCCCGGCGAGCAAGAGACCTTCGATACGCTCTACATTTCGAACGCGTATGGCCTGATCGACGGGCTCGAGGCGTATGGAAGGTTCTATACGCCGCGCACCCCGATCGAGCGGGCAGGGATCATCAACGGGTACAATACCTGGAACTACTTTCACCAGAATATCCCCAGTTCGACGACAACCCCAGTGCTCAACGCGATTTCCAGTTTCGCGGCAACCGGGTCGCAGGCGGGTAGGCCGTTTTTGAAATACTTTATCCTCGATGATGGTTGGTATGTGGAGAAGGGCAACTGGACGTTCGATCCCACAAAGTACCCTGAGGGTGCAACCGGATGGGCCCAAAAAGTAATTGCCCAGGGGCTGGTTCCTGGAATTTGGATCGCCCCGACACAAGTCGCGACAGCAAACTATAAAGGTTACCATACGCTTGGTGGTTCGTCCTTCCAGGGTTTCACGGTTGATCCTTCTGATCCGACGTTTCAGCAGGATATTTTTTCCCAGATTCGTGCCCTGTATGCCGCTGGATTTCGCTATTTTAAGACAGATTTTCTCAGACAATCTTATATCGACTACACCCAGGGGAATTACTTTCAGCATTCGAAGTATCCCCCGGAGCGCGTCATGCGCGATTTCATGGAGGGCATTCGGCAAGCGGTTGGCCAGAACTCCTATTGGTTGGCGTGCAACAACGTCATCGCGGCGTGCGCCGGCCTGGCTGACGCATCCCGCGTCGGTAACGATATAGGCGTGAATTTTAATACTGTGCTCGGGCTCGTTCCCAATAATTCTGCGCGCTTCTGGATGCATGATAAGCTATGGCTTTCGGACGAAGATTTTACCGTCATCGAAGGGAGTACGTTTTTCCCGGCGTTTGTGCCTACCACGACGGTTCCAGGGTTCAGCGCGGATGAAGCGCGCACTTGGTGTGCTTACGTAGTGCTCACCGGGGGGCCATCGACCTGGTCCGACGACCCAATCGGGACAACGGCCGTAGGTTTTGACCTGATCAAACGTACGATGGAGAATGCCGGCAGCCATGGCGCAATACCGTTGGATATTGAAAAAACGAACCTGCCGACAAAATGGGTTCGGCGTGAATTCTTTGGCACCTATATCGGACTGTTCAATTGGAGCAGCAGCACAGCGACAATCGAGGTGACAGGAGCCGACATTTCAGAGTTGCGGGAGGGAAAGGTCGCCACTGATGTTCTCACCGAAGCGCATTATCCTGTAGGAGCAGGAGGAACTTTAGCAATCACTTTGAACGAGCATCAATCGGCCTGCCTTTTCATTCCCCGATCCTGGGCATGGTGGGTGTTGCGGTAGAGATACCCCTAGCTCGTCCTACGCACGGTCATTTGAAAGTGGAAGAAACCGCGGGGTGGTTTTAGGGAGCGGGGGCTCCCGGCGGGACCAGCTTCCACTTTCAAATCGCTGCCAGAAAGGGTTGCTGAACGATTTAACTGCAAGTGACACCTTTTCTTCCTGCCAAACGTTGCAACACCGCCCTAATTTCCGGCGCTGCGCTCGATAAGCTCTTGGACTGCTTGGGGATTGTCTGCCAGCAGGTAGTGACTGGCGTCGGGAATGCGTGAGGATCATCGCTCCTCGCAAGGAGTCCGGGAAC
>JAFAUY010000428.1 GCA_019243005.1 Verrucomicrobiota bacterium
TGACCACCGCGACGGACCCGGCGGGATGCAGGGTTGGAGGGGACAGCGTTGCATGCATCGGCGTTTGATCGACCTCTGAGCTTAAGTGATTATAAACATTCCTGCAAAAATGCCGAAGTTAGGAAATAATGTCGAAGTCCATAGTTAACAAAAATTTTAGCCGTTTCAGGGGACAACGCCGAAGTTCGTTTTTTAATAAAAATTGTAAATGCGGGTGCGAGAGGGGAGCGTTGATCCACAGCCAGGGCTCCCGGCTCTTACGCACCCTCCAGACCCGCCTCTCGTCTTGACAGGTCATTTATTGGCTTTGAGAATTTGCACCCGTGAATTTGCTTTTTGATTTGCAATTGCACCTTTCCTCGAGCGGCACGCCACTGGGACCGATCGATTTTGCGTTAAACCATAGGTGAATAGTTTTCTCCTCTTTTCAGGCTCCTATGTCCAGGCCATTTCTCATGTGTAGTCGAACGCTGCTTACTGGGCGATGGAGATCGCGGCCTAAGAGGCTTTCGGCGCCTGCTTCAACGGGCGCGTTGGGATGCTGCGGTCGAGCAAGGGGTTGTGCGAATCGAGGAGCTGGCGGATGGGCCTTGATCGGCTTTCCGCCGGGCGCGTGGCGCAGGACCCGGCTGGAGCGCAAAGGCCGTGCGTCGTGTATTCCTCGACGGCTGCGGTGTATGGCCCTGCGGGACTGGATCCGGTGTCCGAGGATGCCGCGCTGCGGCCGGCAACCCCGTACGGGCGGTCAAAGCTCATGACGGAATGCATGTTGGAGGACGTGGCCGGGAGCTACCCGTTCAACTACTGCGCACTGCGGTACTTCAACGTCGCAGGGGCAGACCCCCGGGGGCGAGCGGGGCCGTCGAGCGTCAATGCGACTCACCTCATCAAGGTCGCCGTGGAAGTGGCGCTCGGCCAGCGCTCAGAAGTAACGGTCTACGGCAACGATTTCGCGACCCCGAACGGGACCGGGGTGCGGGACTATATCCACGTCAGCGACCTGGCGCGGGCGCACGTGCTGGCCTTGGACCGACTCTTCGCCCGGCCGGGCGTCAGCCACGTGCTCAATTGCGGCTATGGCCGCGGACACTCCGTACTCGAAGTCTTGGAGGCGGTGGCTCAGGAAGCCGGACGGCCAATCCCGCATGCGTTTGGCCCCCGCCGGCGTGGCGATCTGGATTGGGTGGTCGCGGACAATCGGCGGCCGAAGGAACGCCTGGCCTGGCAGCCGCGGTACGACGACCTGCGTGCCATCGTCGCAGACGCGCTGCGCTGGGAGGCACGTCTGAGTCGAGGCGGCGCACCGGAACGCCTGGAAAGGGTTGAGGGCCGCGTGTCGGTCGATCTGCAAAGGTGACGCCCATCAGCGGTCAAAACGCCCATGGACGCCGTCCCGGCATTTGTTACGCAAGGCCGGTTTAATCTCGAAGAACTGCCGGCTGAATAACGTGCGCACGAACCCTTTGCCGCGTAGTTAGGCGGGGTTAGCTAGATGTTTCCCTTGAAGATTTCTTGTTCCAACGATGAGCCAGAAAACCATGTGCTTGTTTAAGAAGTAATCTGGCGTTGTGCAGTGGTCGCAGCGTCTGAACCGTCAAATTACCTCTTCCGGTGACTTCAAACCTTCCCGAACGTTTTTCTGGAAGTAATACCGCCAATCCAAGTCCACCCCACAATTCCCCCCGCCAAGCTCTCGCAGGGTTAAGGCATCCTGAAATGAAATCCAGCTCCACCGAGTGCACATAAGGATTCCCCGCCCAATTAGCGCTGGTAATCCCTTTACGACACTCGGGATTATAGCTGTCATGCATAATAATAAACAGCGGAGTTACGGGGCGAAATTGAAGGATGCTATCAATATCACATCGCACACCTTCCGCCGAATGGTCGCCATCAATTAACACAAAAGACACCGGTTCGTTCGCTTTCTGAAGTTGCTCGACCAAAGGCGGAAGGGTAGTGCGGGATGAGCCGGTAATATATTCGACGTTGGCAAATTTACCGGCAAGCCGTCGCGGTACGTCGGGATCAAGATCCAAGGAATAGACCTTTTCGGACAGTTTAGCCAAGACTTGAAGGCTGCCACCATAGCGGGTGCCAATCTCGATTGAAACGCGAGGTTTTAATCTCTCCAGCAGGTAAATAACCCCGATCTGTTCGGCTGGTGACATCAGCCAGTCGAGTGTAGAGATTTGACTCAGTTCCTCGCCAAGCACAGGCACAAAGGCAAGACCTTGGCCCGATTTTTCGCCATCAGGATCATCAGAGTAAAAGCTCTTAAGACAAATCTCCGGCTTTGTATTCACCAAGTTTGATTCTACAACCCCCAGGATTTGTCAAAGCATTTTAGAAATCTCATGGTGCGGCAGGCCTTCGCGCCGGCGACAGTTAGCGATAAGCAACCACCCGCTATGATGGCGACGTGGCCTCCGCTTTGGTCTGGTCTCTCGCGCGTGACCACTTACCGAAATACCGGTAGAAATCAGGCCGCCCTTAAGCGGTGAGAACTGCCCATGATGAGTGCGTTAGCGTCGATTGCTCTCGCCTTTTCCTTCAGGGGAGCAATCGCGTCAGCCAGGGAAGGATTTTGAATTTGCCGGGGCTGACGTAGCTGACGATGCCCAGGACGGGGTAGTGCCCCCGGATCCGGTCGGCCGAGGCAAAGACAGCCACGGGCGCTGGTTCCGGCAAAGGGGCTTAGCGGGCCACCGAAAGGGCAGCGCTTAACGCAAAGCAGGCCAGGGCACGCACGAGATCCAGGAGGTTAGGCCTCCTTGAGTTCGGGCGCCTTGCGCAGGGCTTTCAGGGCCTCTTTTCGCAACTGGGTGAGGCGCGAAGGGTGCAGGCGCCACCGGCGGGCCACTTCCTGGATTTCGCAATCAGAGAGGTAGGTTTCCTCGATGACTGCGCGCAGCCGGTCGGGGAGCCTGTTTAGCGCCGTGCGCAGGGCCTCCCCGGCCGTCTTTATTTCCAAGGCTTGGTCGGGCCGCACGGCGTCCGGATCTTCGTGCAATTCCAAAAGCGTGCTGGCACCTTCCCCTTCAGGCACCGGCACGGCGGCATCCAGTGAACATATCTCCCGGGGGAGCGCTCGACGGCCATAGTCGCCGGGCAGCACCGCCTCCAAGCCCTGGTTGGCGCGTTGCCGCTGCGCCCGCGTAAGGGGATCCCGGCGCCGCCACTCCTCCCGCAAGGCGCGCAACATGCAGCCGATGGCATACGAAGGGAACCTTTCGGGCCTGAGTTCGACACCCCGGCGCGCGGCGCGCACCAGGGCGATGCGGGCGACCGACTGCAGCTCCTCGATCAGCTCGGGGTCGCCGCCGCTGTGCTGGCGGTAAAACTTGCTCACGACGCGCTCGGGCAGGTCGGCATTCTGCAGGATCAGCTCGTCCGGCGAGCCGTAAACCTCCACGTCCTGCACCCAGTAGGGCGGCCCATCATCATCGCATTCGAAATTTCGCTTGGCGATTCGTTCGCCGGTGAATTTGACGGGTGCGTTTCCCGTCCGCTCGGGCTTGTACGCTTCCATGCGGTCTTTCCTTCCCAGCTTCTTCGGCCTGGGTCCGCCTATCGTCCCCGACCTTCTCCCGGACGCCCGGAGCCTTACCCGAAAGGGCGAGGTGAGTTTAAATAACAGCAAAAACAGTGTATTCAAGGTTTTTTATATTTTCAATACTGAAAAAATTATTGAGGATTGTGCAAATGGAGGCAGACCCCGAGGCCTACGGCCTTCGCGAGGCAAAGGCCGGGAGTCGTCACGTCAGCAGGAGGCACCCGGCGGCAGCGGCGGCCGGTCTTTAAACGTGTACTGATCCCGAATTGGGCGTTAACGCTGCCGGTCCGTAGATGGTACCCCCGTTCCTGCCCCTTTCACTTGGTATAAAGGCTCAACAACAATGCGGCGACGGGGGATCAAAACCTCGATCAATGGATGGGGGAACTTGGCGCCGCGCTGGTGATGAACGGCAGCTGCTACTCGGGTCGTGATACGCCCGATACGCCCGTCCTGAGTGCCGGAATTTTCCTGGGACCTCGGGAATACCACGCCGAGGCCGGCGCATTCGCCTCATCCTCGCATTCTGCCGGTTGGCTAACGTCTGAATCAGTTTCCGGTAACTTCGGCTTCCACCACCATTGGAATCAGGGGTAACAGGAGGGACGCGGCGGTAAGACCTAACACAAGGCCCACCCGCCGCTCGGCCAACCGAAGCGACAAACAGCCACAGAAACGGACCGGCTAAGCCCACGGATTTAGCTTGGAAGTGCGATGTGATGCGAAACTTCTAAGCTGCAATGCAGATCCGCGTCGTTTTTAAAACGACTGTAAGGTCGGAAGCGCGCTGCTCCGGTTCCTCCAGGCGTGATTCTATGAAACGACGGTGGAGAAAGTCGCGCTAAGACCGTTCAAGCTAAAACAAACTTCCTTTCTTCGATAATGAGTACAATACCTATAGGAGGCTCTAAATTTAACTTCGTGAAAAACAAGAATATTTATATGCTACTTCTTGTGAAGTATTAGGCATGGAATCTTTCGAAACCCCGGAGATCACCAATGAATATCCCCCTTGAACTCACACGGAGGAGATCAACAGGCAGCCTCGCAAGGTTGGTGGTAGCACTTTCTACCTTGGCAACGCTAGCCGCAGGACAGGATGTTTTAACCTCGCGTAACGATCAGGCGCGTTCTGGTGTTCAGTCGCGTGAGAGGATCTTAACGCCGGAAACAGTGAAGACTCGCCTCAAGTTCATACGTTCCCTTGCCGTGGACGGGCAGGTTTACGCACAGCCCTTGTACGTCTCTGCGGCAGACGTTTATATCGACGGCGTACTGCTGGTTAAAAGAAATCTGCTGATCGTCGCGACTGAGCACGACAGCGTATACTGTTTTGGCGCGGACAACGGGACGCGGTATTGGAAAAAGTCCTTACTCCTTCCCGGCGAGACGCCCAGTGATCCGCTGGGGTGCAGCAGTGCCCTGGAACCTGAGATCGGCATTACCGGAACCCCCGTCATCGACCGTACGGCAGGCCCGCATGGCACCATTTACGTCGTTAGTTTGGCCAAGCACTCGGGAAATTACACTTACCGGTTGAACGCCTTGGATCTGGGTACAGGGCACAGAACGCTGGGTCCAACTGTGATTGACGCCACCTTTCCCGGGAACGGTCCCGGAGCCCAAGGCAACGGAACCGTTCGCTTTCAGCCAAAAACGCAAAGACAGCGGATCGGTTTGGCGCTTGCAAACGGATACATTTACATCGGCTTCGGTTCGATCTGTGATACTCAACCGTTCACGGGCTGGATGCTGGCATACAGCCAGCATGCCCTGACCCAGGTTGCCGTTTTTAACGCTAACCCGAACGGTGTTCCTCCGGATACCGGCTTTGCCACCAGCAGCGGTGCTGGGATCTGGCAGGCGGGCATTGCGCCGGTCATCGATTCCCGCAGTGGCAGCCTCATATGCGTCACCGGCAATGGCCCGTTTGACCCGAATTCGAGCGACTACGGCGATACCGTTTTGCGGCTCACATCCACGCCAAATGACGGCGTCCTCAACGTGGCTGATTACTTTACCCCGGCAAATCAACGCAGCATCCAGAATGAGGACCTCGATTTAGGCAGCGGTGGTGCCACCCTGTTCACCGTGGGAAACCGCACCCTGGTCGCTACCGCGGGTAAAGACAGTAATATTTACCTTTTGGACCTTTCTCAGGTCTGGGCTCAATACAACGGTCAGAATAATAACTACATCTACCAGGAACTGGATGGGGCGAATCCCGGAGGAATTTGGGGTGGACCGGCTTATTTTAATGGCTCACTCTATTACGGAGCCTCGGGATTTTACAATCCCTCATCAGGGTTGTTAGAGCAGTTTACGTTTAATGACACAGCGGCCCTGCAAGGACCGGTAGCCGTCGCGCCGACGAGCTTTGCTTGGCCTGGTACCGTCCCCAGTGTGTCGGCAAACGGTACTCAGGATGGGATTGTGTGGGCGATTGAGGTCCCGAACGATGGTCAGGGCGTTACGACCGGTCCAGCGGTTTTACACGCGTATGATGCAGATAATCTTCAAACCGAACTGTTCAGAAGCACCGTCAATTTCGGTGACGGGATTAAGTTTTCCGTGCCGACAATCGCCGGCGGCAAAGTTTTTGTGGGGACAAAAAGCGCGGTGGGCGTGTTCGGACTGGGCCCGGGGTGAAACTCAACTGCGCAGATCAGCCGTACGGAGTAGGAGAGCATGTCAAACGGCTGCATGTGACCAACCACGCCGTTGGCAGGTGTCACGAGGAATGGGGAAGTTGGCCAGCCCCGGGCAGCCAGCACCGCGGCCATGTGAGGAAGCGAGCATCGGCCTGAAACCACGTAAAGAGCGGGAGAACCGCCCAAACCGGGGGACGCTCAAAACTTGTAGGGCGGTGGCCAAGTCAGGTACGAAGGCGCTTTGCAACCGTTGGTCCACCCCACACCTAAGTCGCCTGTCCCAATGGCTTCGAAAGGAGCCATTGGGACCGCTCTGACGAATGTTGGATGAGAACAGGCGTCCCGCTCAGTGCCAGACCCGAACCCACTTAACGGCCGTGGTCGGGGGATTCACCGTCGAAGGCGAGCCGCCGACGCCCCCGGGGTGGGCGGTCAAGACGAGCGCCATCGGGCGACGGGTGCTCAGGTAGGTGGGGGCGGTGCAAACCTGCTGGTTGTCCACGTACCACGTCACCTGCGTTGGCGTCCACAGCACGCCGTAGGTGTGCCACTGGTTGATCGTGCTTCCGGCAATGGTGGCGCTGTTGGGCCAGTTTTGTTCGTCGGGGATGCCCCCGTCGCCGCCGGTGTTCTTATGCACGGTGCAGACCGCCGTGTGCGGCACGCCCGGGTCAGTCTCGATGACGTCGATTTCGCTGGTCCAGGTGGCCGGGTTACTCGTGACCGCGTTGCCGTACACCCAGCGACGCTGGGCATCAAAGAGGTAAAAGGCGCTCCAGTCGGTGCACTTCAGGTGGGCTTCAAAGTAGCCGTAAGTGAAGTAGGTGCTCCCGGAACTGAGGTCGTTCGGGCCTGCGGCGTACTGGTATTGGGTGGTCAGGCTCATGCCCTGGTTGGCATCGGCGATGATGGTCAAAACGCCATTCGCCCACGGGAAATGGCTGGGGTCGGAAGGGTAGTAGCCGTCCCATTCGCCATTCCACTTGTGCCCGGGGGAGCCGTAACCGATGTCCGGCGGCCTGTTAAATTCCTCATCAAAGGTGAGGTGCGCGTAGCCTGCGCTGGCCGCCTGGGGTGGGGGGGTGAGGGCGAGCGCGACATCGTTGTTGGTGACACAAAAGACCATGAACACACCGGCAAAGACGGAACAAATGCGCGGGGGTAACATGACAAATCTGAAGCGTGTTAGGTCAGGGATAATCACGCACCTTACGATCGGCAGGTCATCCCGATGCTTTAGGGTTCTTTTAAGCGGCGAAGTTGGGTTTTTTTGTGAAGGCGGGCGATGGAGGGGTGGTGCGCTTCAAGGTGTAACCGTCGAGAGCGCACCACTGCCCTACGAGGCGGTGCTGGACTTTCGCGACCGGCGCATCCGGCTACTGCCTTCGCGGGCCAAGTAGAAGCGGTTGAAAATGGGCGCGACGAATAAAATCTCGCCAAGAAGGCCTGCCTGTGCGACAGCTATTCCCAAAGCCTGCTAGACGCTTGGCTGCTCTGCGAACATCTCGGGACCGCATGGATTCAGCTCCACGATGGAGATTTGATGATGATTTTATTAAAACTCAGAAAGCTGCTCTTTACGTTAACTCGGCCGCGGTATTGGCCAGCGCTGATGCACTCCTGCGCCCCGAGTCTTGAACACCGGGCCATCATCAAGCACAAGCCCTGGGCTACTCTCATCGACGTAGGGGCGAACAGGGGGCAGTTCACGCTCTTGGCGCTGGGCCAAAATCCATCGTTAAAAATATTTGCGTTCGAACCCTTGCGCGATGCTGCAGCAGTTTATCGTAAAATCTTCAGACATGCTGAAAACACCACGTTGTACGATTACGCGCTTGGCTCAACGGAGACTAGCAACGTTCTAAATATATCTCGCAAGAATGATAGCTCATCGATTCTTCCGATTTCAGAGAAGCAGGTCGCCATGTTTCCAGGAACGGAAAAGGTTGGTATGCAAAAGGTTGCGGTAAGGCGGCTGGACGGCGTCATTTGTGAAGATGACGTTAAGCAGCCGTCATTGCTGAAAATCGATGTACAGG
>JAFAUY010000266.1 GCA_019243005.1 Verrucomicrobiota bacterium
GCTTTGCGGCGGTGGAAGACGATCCCGCGGTTGCGGACGAAAAATAGTATGCGGTCGCGGCAGTGCCGGAAACGACCGTTACAACGATTATCAGCCAGGCTTTCGAGATTAACTGAGTCAGAAGTGCGATTAAGGAATGCATATTGCAATCCTGGCAGGGCGCACAGATTTTGGGTAGCAATCCAGTTAGTAAAACTTACGCATGCTATACTATTTCTAATCGGCCCGTGATACGCCGAAGGCCGGGTCCGGAAACGCGGCGCTTCGTCGCTTCATTGACGCGGCCAATACGGGCTAACAGGCTCTAGTTCACTGAAAGCGGCTTTCCGGATGGGTGCCACGGGCGGCCCGGGCCTGCAGCGCCGTCTGCACCGCCACGCCGCCCACACGACGCAAAGATCCGGTATCGCGACCTAAGCTTCCGGCTATTTCTAAAATGGATATAATTTTTCGAAAATAAAGGAACCTTCGTTCGTGGACTTTATCGTCCCTTTCTGGTGCGTTCAGGCCAGGCAGTGGAGTCCTCTGCCGATCATCCGTGGGCCGGGTGACCCGAGGACTTGCTTATCACGCAGTTCAGTAACGAAGAAGTGACACTCAGGATGAAAATCGCAGTTCTCTCTCCTCAAGTCTGGAACATTTGTGCAGCGGGTGCTGCCACGGCGATGCGGTCCAGAACGGCTCAGGGTAATCCGGACGACGTTAACCGGCACGGGCGCGGGCAGCAATGCGTCCTCGGTCGATGTGGGGCTTGATTAAAAGACGCGGCTGGTCTGGACGCCTTTTCCGGTCCAGGCCTGACAAATGCCGGCCGGATGTCGACGACCGGAACGGCCCGGGCGTCCGGGCAGGTCATCATTTTATTGAGGAAAAGCAAATGCCCTTGTACCGGTGGGAAGATTTCCAGTGCACGAATGTCGGCAATTGTAAGCAAGCCGACCGGCGCGACGTCATTGACTTGCCGCGCGGAGCCGACGCTATATGCCCGACGTGCGGGAAACCCGTCGTCCCTTTGCGGGCCCGTGAGATCGTTCTGGTTTCGCCGCCGTCAACGGCGCGTTTGCGCCCGGGTAAACGCCGATTTCACTGGCTGCTGGCGTCCGCCGTTCTCCTGGTCCTTGGGCTGGTCGGCGGCACCGCGTCCTTGTTGATGCGGTCACCGGGGCTGCTGATGCGGTCGTCGCAGACGCCTCCGCCGGAACGCCTGTACCTGGGGATTCCAGCCCAGGTGACGGCGCGCGTTGGCGACGATTTGCAGGTTCCGCTCGCGGTCGGGCCTGTGTCGGCCGCCAATCTGGAGCTAACGGTGGATGGCACCCTTCCATTGGGGGTATCTCTGGACGTCGCTGGAAGGCGGCTATACGGTACGGTCCGAAGCGCCGGTATTTCTCCGATCATCGTTACGGCCCGCGCGCCGCATTATGCGAGTGCGTCGGCCGAGACGAATATCATCGTCAAGCCGAACCTGGCTCCCGCACCCGTCCTGTCGTTGCGGGTCCCTCCGGAAGTGGAGGGCCGCGTCGGCGATCCGCTGGAAGTCCCGCTTGCCGTCAGTCCCCTCACGGACCCGGATCCGGTCCTTACGGTGGTTGGCAAACTGCCAGCCGGAGTCTCTTTGGACGGCATGGGAAAGCGGCTCTTCGGCATCCCCCGCAGTCCTGGTTCGTACGGTGTCATCGTCAAAGCAAGTACCCCGGACAACCCGCCGGCTCTTGCGGAGGTTACTTTTACGATCATGGAAGCAAAGCCGGCGCCAACCCCCACCGTCCTGGACGCGAAGCCATCGCCGACCTCCGGCGAGGATGAAGGCACCATGGCTAAAAGGTCGCCAACTCCCACCGGGGATGAGGGCGCCATCGCCAGAAGGGACTCGGATCGCACCAGGACAGACGCATCCCCTACCCCGGCGCCCGTACGACTGCGCCGAGGAAAGCTTACCACGCGAAACGGAAAGTAGGGGTTCGGCGTTCAGCGCGGCATGGTCGGAGCCTACTCCCGGCGCCAAGTAAAATGCCACAAACGCGGGGCCCCTGGTGCCCCACCGTCCCTTATCTGCGTCAATCTGTGGAATCTGTAGATCCCTTTCTGCGTCGTCTGCGTGTTCTGCGGATCCGCCGAACTCTCAGTGTTCCGCGATGGCCGCGTGTAAGGGCGTTCGGCGGATAATCGTCTTTATCGGTGCATCCGCCGTGGCGGCGTATGAGCGTGTTCTGCGGATGCCTTAATTTGTGTTCAAGTCTCGCCGCGCACGGCCGATTAAGTTGCATCATGGGGGAGGCAGTTTAGGCCTCCAGGGTTTGCAGTGCTGAGCGCGGGCTGCCCCTTTCGGGGGGCAGCCTGTACTGGCGACGGGGGCTACGGTTCCGGCCCCTGAATGGTTCGGCCGCAGTCGCGCCGGAGGCTTCTATTGACGCCAAAGGCGCCAAGTTCCTAGACGGGAGTGCCAACTTCCGGTACAACTGCTTATAATCCCGTGGCCCTGAAATCGGCTCGGATCAAACCGCATGAACGACAATTCAATTCTGGTTCGATGCAGAAGCTGCCGTAGAGACACGCGTCACTCGCTGGTTGCGGATGCGGAGCAGGTTTGCGAGGACGAGCGTGGCGGGCGCGAGAGGTTCATTTACCAACTGATTCGCTGCAAAGGCTGCGAAACGCTTTCCTGCCGTGAAATCCGGACGGCCTCGGACCAGGCGGATGAGAAAGGGGCTGCGCCATACGAGGTGACGCTTTACCCGCCTCGAGCCGCAGGTCACGAATGGCTGGAGCACATCAGGCACCTGCCGGGCCCGGTTGAACGGGTCTACCGCGAGATTCTGGGCGCGATAAATGCCGGGCTTCCTTTGCTGGCAACGATCGGCCTGCGGACCCTGATTGAAGCGGTTTGCCACGATGCGAGGGCGAAAGGCAAAAACCTGGAGAGCCTGATTGACTCTCTGGCTGACCTTGGCGTGCTCTCAAAAGCGCAGGCCACGACCCTGTACAGCCCGCGACTCGTCGGCAACCCGGGGACGCATCAGATTACGGCGCCGGAATCTCCGAAACTTAACGCGGCCCTCAGGATCACCGAAACCATCCTCGAAACGCTTTACGTGATTCCGCGGCTCAAGCAGGACCTCCAGACGGGCCGGCTC
>JAFAUY010000355.1 GCA_019243005.1 Verrucomicrobiota bacterium
CCCTTTCCGTCGCCGGAAGAACTCCAGAAAAAGATCCAGGAGTTCATGAAGTCAAACTTCGGCGACAAGGTTTCGGTTGCAACTTTCACCCAGGCTGCCGGGAGCGACGAATCGCCGCCTTCCACGGCGCCAGACCCATTTAATTTCAATTTCACGCCTAAACAGATCAAGGCGCACCTGGACCGGTACGTCATCCGCCAGGATGAGGCCAAGAAAACGTTGGCCATCGCGGTGTGCGATCACTACAACCACGTGAACCTGGCCCGGCGGTTGGAAAAGGAAGACCCCGCCCGGGCGACGCAGCTCGAGTACAGCAAGGGCAACGTTCTGTTGCTCGGTCCCACCGGGGTTGGCAAGACTTATCTCGTCAAGCACGTGGCGGACCTGATCGGGGTCCCCTTCGTCAAGGCGGATGCCACCAAATTCAGCGAAACGGGCTACGTCGGCGGTGACGTTGAGGATTTGGTACGGGAGCTTTACCAAAAAGCTGACGGCGACCTGAACATTGCCCAATACGGCATCATCTACATCGACGAAATCGACAAGATCGCTTCGAGCAGCAATTTCGTCGGCCGGGACGTCAGCGGGCGAGGCGTGCAGACCACCCTGCTCAAGCTCATGGAGGAAACTGAAGTCTCGGTACGCAACCCGATGGACATTCAGTCCCAAATCCAGTCGGCCTTCGAGATGCAGCGGCGCGGCAAGGCGAAGCGTGAGGTCATCAACACGCGCCACATCCTCTTTATTTGCAGCGGCGCATTCGACCGGCTCAAAGAGCAGGTCTTCCGGCGTTTGCGTCAGGCAGGTCTCGGGTTCGGCGCGGAAGTCAAACTGGTCGAAGACGCGGCCGCGCTGCGGCTGGCGACCACCCGGGATTTTATTGATTACGGGCTCGAACCGGAATTCATCGGGCGGCTGCCCGTCCGGGTGGTCTGTGAGGAGTTGTCCGTGGAGGATTTGTTTGCGATCCTGAAGACTTCGGAGGGCAGCGTGATCCGCCAGTACCAGCGTGCGTTCGAGGCATTCGGAATCGAACCCGTGTTCGACGACGGCGCGTTACGCGGGATCGCCGTCCAGGCGGCCGCCGAGAAAACCGGAGCCCGCGGGCTGGTCACGGTATGCGATCGCGTGTTTCGCGATTTCAAATTCGAACTGCCGGGAACCGGCGTTCGCCGGCTGGAGGTGAATGCCGAGCTGGTGCTCGATCCGCAAGGCGTCCTCGAGCGCATCCTCCGCCTGGCCCACGCCGCGGCGGAATGGAACCGGGCCGAACAGGTGCGGCAATTTGCCGAGGCCTTCTCGGCGAAGCACGGGGTCAAGTTTGTGCTCGCGGATGACGCCGTTCAGCTGATCGTGGCCCGCGCGGGCGACGTCGGCCGCGATGTGGTGGACTACTGTGAAAACCTGTTCCGCGATTACCCGTACGGGTTGAAGCTGCTTCGGGACCGCAGTGCCGAAGCCGCCTTCGTGGTCCCGGCGCAAGCCTTGGACGACCCGGACCGGTATTTGAGCGACCGTGTGGTCGAGTTCTATCGCCAGAACGACGCGCGGTGAGCCGGGATCTGCGGCTGTGCCGTACGGAGGAGGATACCATTATCATGGTCATGTTAAGCAAGAAGGTAGATTACCCCGGGCCGATTCGTGAGCTCGTGCAACAGTTGCGCCGGCTGCCGGGCATCGGGCCGCGCAGTGCCGAACGCATCGCGCTGTGGATGGTGCAGACGCCGGACGCGCGGGCCACGGACATCGCGGCAGCTATTTCCCAAACGGCAGCCCGGATCCGGCCTTGCCGGCAATGCGGGTTTTTCGCCGAACACGATTTGTGCGACGTTTGCGCCGATCCGGCGCGCGATCGGAGTGCCCTGTGCGTCGTGGAACGCGCCACCGACGTCATTTTTCTGGAGCGAACCGGAACCTTCAGCGGGCTTTACCACGCCTTGGGCGGTAAACTTTCTCCCCTGGACCGCATCGGGCCTGAGGACCTGAAATTGGACGGTTTACTTGAGCGGGTACGGCGTGATCGGCCGGAAGAGGTGATCCTGGCTTTAGGGGCCGACGTTGAGGGTGAGGCGACCGCCAGCTACGTCGCAGACCTCTTGAGCCGTGAGGGCTGCCGCGTTTCCCGGCTTGCACAGGGGATGCCCGCCGGAGCGGGGATTGAAAATGCCGATGATCTCACGATCGCCCGGGCATTCCGGGGCCGGACGGCATTCCGGCCGTGAGAAGAAGCCGCACCGTGGAATGAAGGTTGCTCCCGAGAAAGTCCTCGTGGCGATGTCCGGCGGAGTCGACAGCAGCGTGGCGGCTCTGCGCTTGCGCCGGTGCGGCGTCGAGATCGAAGGGGCATACATGAAAAACTGGATCAACGAGGAAAACATCCTCGGGGAGTGCCCCTGGCAGCAGGATATCGCGGATGCGCGTTCGGTCGCGGGATCGCTGGCGATACCGTTCCATGTGTTTAACCTCATGCGTGAGTACCGTGCCCGCGTCGTCGAATACCTTTTGCACGGTTACCAAAGCGGCATTACTCCCAACCCTGACGTGATGTGCAACCGGGAGATGAAGTTCGGGGTATTCCTGGAGTTGGCTCGCCAAAAGGGTTTTGCCGGCGTTGCCACCGGCCACTATGCGCGTCGCCGGCAGCGTGACGACGGTACCTGGGATATTCTGGAAGGGGTCGACGAGTCCAAGGATCAGTCCTACTTTCTGGCCCTTCTTCGGCAGGAACAGATCGCGGCGGCCCATTTCCCGGTCGGGGAACTGCACAAATCCGAGGTTCGCGCCCTCGCCCGGCAGTTTCAGCTGAGTACCGCGGACAAAAAGGATAGCCAGGGCATCTGCTTCATCGGCAACGTGAAAATGTCGGATTTCCTGCGGGCCTTCATGCCGGATCGGCCCGGCCCGATCAAGGGCCGTGACGGGCGCGTTTTGGGCGAGCACCGGGGACTGCACCTGTACACGCTCGGCCAGCGGCGTGGATTGCGCGTTCCGTCAAATACGCCGTACCAAGCTTACGTCGTCGTCGAAAAACGTCCGGGCGCAAATGAACTCATCGTGGCTTTCGACCGGCCGGAAACCGAGGGCCTGTACGCGCGCCGGTGCCGGATCGCTTCCATTTCCTATACGAACAAGGTGATTGATTCGACCGTGAAGATCCGGGCGAGGCCCCGCTATCGCGCCCGTGCCGCGGAAGTTCGCTTTGAACCGCTGGACGGCCGGCGGGCATGGCTGGAATTTGCCGAGCCGCAACGGGCCTTAACTCCCGGCCAGATTTGCGCCTTGTACGATGGCGAAGCGCTGCTGGGCGGCGGAATTTTTGAGGAGGTTTATGCCTGAGCCCGGTCGGGGAATGCTCCGCTCCACCTGCGCTTTTGCCCCGGAGGAGCTATTGAACGTAGCCCGGCACTTTAGGGCTTCGTTCTGCGCAGATTTTTTGAGGCTCGGACGAGCAGAATCGTCTTTGCCCTGGAGGGGTAGCCGGATGGTAGCCCGGCACTTCAGTGCCGGGTGGGGGCATTTAAAGAGAGACCCGTCCCGTCGGGACGGTAGGGAAGCATGGACGCCGGATGGATGTCTGCGCCGTCTCACCGTGTCTGCCCGAGGGCCGGTCGCGACCGAGGGAGCCCGCTCGCCCTTTCCCAACGTCCCGACGAGACGCGGTTCATTTCTAAATTCCCACCCGGCACTAAAGTGCCGGGCTACTACCAATAGCCCCTCCGGGGCAAAAATGCGGGTAACGCTCAGCCCTGGAATACCGGGCTCCAAAACCAACCTGAGCGCAGGCTCAGATCCGTTGCATGATGCATGACGCTGGAACGGCTGTCGCTTCGTGATTTTCGCTGCTTTGCCCGCCTGGAAGCTGAATTCCACCCGCAGGTTACCTGCATCGTCGGTAGAAATGCCATTGGAAAAACGTCCCTGCTGGAGGCAATTGCCGTCCTGCTCCGGCTGCAGTCGCCGCGGACCGGCAGCCTTCAATACGTGATCCGGGCGGGCGCCAAAGGCTTGGTCGTGGACGGTTTCGTGGACCGCCGGCACCTGCAGTTTTACTACAGCGCCAAACGACGCAAACTGGCGCTCGACAGCGTCGAGCAGAAAGTCACCACGAGTTACCTCGAGATCGCCCGGGTGGTGTACCTGGCAAATTCCGACATTGACCTTGTCCGGGGCCCGGCCGAATTGCGACGGCGTTTTCTCGATTTCCTCGGCGCGCAGCTGCTTGCCAATTACCGCGAGATTCTGCGATCGTACGACAAGGCGCTTCGTTCCCGCAACGCGTACCTCAAGATGTACCCTTCACGCCCGCGCGAAGTACAAGCCTATACCAAAGTCCTCCTGAAGTTTGGCCACCAGCTGACCGCCCTGCGGGCCTTTCTGGTTGAACGGCTCGAACCTGAAGTGTTGCG
The DNA here is from genome assembly GCA_019243005.1 of Verrucomicrobiota bacterium. Lineage (GTDB taxonomy): Bacteria > Verrucomicrobiota > Verrucomicrobiia > Chthoniobacterales > JAFAMB01 > JAFBAP01. The sequence goes on from JAFAUY010000355.1 coordinate 4,407, forward strand.
GGCGTTTGCCGCGATCAGCGACCGCGGTGAGGTAGTCTGCCTTCACTACCTGCACGGGGCAACCCTGGACTTCGAACGGGCCCTTCAGGAAAGCGCCGCTGAAGAGGAGAGGCTCCGGACGACCGTAGTCGGCCCCCACCGGGACGACGTTCAGTTCCTGCTGCACGATCAACCGGCTGACCTCTTTGCCTCGGAAGGACAACAGCGTACCCTGGCGATCGCCCTCAAGCTGGCCCAAGCCAAACTTCTGGCCACCGATTTTTCCCGGCCGCCGATCCTGCTCCTGGATGACGTTTTCGGTGAGTTGGACCAGACGCGGCGCAACCGGTTGCTCCAACAACTGCCGCCGGCATCTCAACAAATCGTCACAACCACCAGCCTCGATTGGCTCGCCGAACTCCCTGCAGGGCGAGTCTGCCGCCTGGAGGAAGGCCCCGCCCCGGCAGATCGGTTGATCGTCGATTATCCCACCGGCAGCCGCCCGGTTTTCCGGCCAAAAGGCCCGGCCTAATGGCCCTTGAGCTCGTTGAGCAACTCTTCTCTGGCCTGCAGCCAATCACTCTGGTCGTCACCGGGGAGACCGTCACGCTGGCGACGTTCGGCAATAAAGTAGGCGCGAAGTTGAATTTGCTCAAAGGTCGGTTCTTCCAAAGGCGGCCGTTCACCCCCAAGTAACGGCTCCGGAGCAATCTCTGCGGCGCCAGGCGACTGCTCCAACACCACTGTCTCAGTGACGGCAGGCACAGCCTCCGGCGCGGGTTCAGCCGGGGAAGAAAGAGCTTCGGGCGCAGGCGACGCGTCCGGTTTCCGACGGGTCGCTTTACGCTTGGCTTCACGCGGTGCGCCGCTTGCCTTTGCTTCTTTCGCCGCGACTCCCTTGCTGACGGTGCGCAGCCTCTTCCCCCGTGTCCCGGTCGGCGTTTCGGCCGGGCCGGGCACGGCCTGGTCCGTCCCTTCAGCCGCAGCTTTCAGATCCGCTTCCGGCGCCGTTGCCGCTTTGGCCCTCTTCGATTCGCGCACCGTACGTTTTTCGGAGTCTCCCTTTTTTGCATCCTTATCCGCTTCCATCTTGATATGCCTCCGTTTGGACGATATGCGGCCAACCCTAATGCGAATCTCCACCCAGTAAATACAAAACCTTTATACCCGAGTAAAATGCCACAAGCCGAAAAATGCCACGAACGCTGCAAATTGCGGATCTCCATTCGTCACATTTTTTCGTTTGTGGCACTTGTGGCGCTTTGCCTGGCCCTCGACACGCGGCACTCCCGGTCCTATCTTTGACCGCACTGAACCGTGCCGCTTTCTTTCTTCCAATCCGATCCGACCGGCGTTCGCGTCAAGGTTTGCGGGATCACCAACCCGAACGACGCCGCCATCGCCGTAGAGGCGGGCGCCGACGCGATCGGAGTGGTCCTTTACCCTCAGTCAAAGCGCTTCGTACCATTGGCGTCGGCCACCGGCTGGCTCGGAGAACTGAGCGGCACGGTCGCGCGCGTCGCCCTTTTGGTGAACCCCACTCACGACGAGGTCCGGCGCGTACTCGACGCGCCGGTAGTCGATGCCGTGCAGCTACACGGCGATGAAACGCCTGACTTTTGCGCGCTTCTGGCCGGCCGCGGCAAGCCGGTGCTGAAAGCGTTTCGGATGCGCTGTCGTGAAGTCCTGGCGACGGCGGCAACGTATCCGGTGACGGCTGTCCTCCTGGATGCGTACGTCGAAAAAGCTTACGGCGGAACCGGGCATGCCTTTGATTGGCAATGGCTGGCCGGTTTTCAAAGGCCCTTCATTCTCTCGGGCGGATTAACGCCGGACAACGTCCGCGCGGCGGTGCAAACCTGGAAGCCATTCGCGGTGGATGTGTCCAGCGGGGTAGAAGCCTGTCCGGGCAAAAAGGATGCGGCCCTGGTTAGCGCGTTCATTGCCCAGGCCAAAGGAATGCCACAAATGAAAAAATGCCACAAATGACGGAAGCTCAGACGTAAGCGCATGCTGGAAACGGCGTGAATCCCACAAGCAGCTTCTCCTAGATTGTGATGTTCTTTTCATACTTAGTTTCCGTCGGTTGTGGCGTTCGCCTGATTCCGCCTCTCTGTCATTTGTGGCATTTTTTCACTTGTGGCATCTGTGGCATTGTTTGAGCCGTGGAGACATCAACGTTGAAGATTGCGGTGCTGGCCGGTGATGGCATTGGCCCCGAGGTCATGGCCGAAGCGGGGAAGGTTTTGCAAGCGGTCGCCGCGCAGGACGGATTCACGCTCGATCTCAAAGAGGGACTGGTCGGCGGGATCGCCATCGATCAGGCCGGAAAAGCCCTGCCTGCGGAGACGCTCAGGCTGTGCGAGGAGAGTGAGGCGATTCTTTTCGGTTCGGTTGGCGGCCCCAAGTGGGAAGCCTTGCCGGCGCAGGAGCAACCGGAGCGTGGTGCCTTGTTGCCGTTGCGCAAGCATTTCCATCTCTACGCGAATCTGCGGCCGGCCGTTTGCTATGCCGAGCTGGTTTCCGCGTCACCCCTCCGTCCGGACCTGGTCGCGGGTGGATTCGAGATTCTCTGCATTCGCGAGCTCACCGGAGGTCTTTATTTCGGGCAGCCTAGGTATACCCGCCAGGAGAATGGCGAGCTTGTCGCGGTCGACACCATGGTTTACCACGAATCCGAGATCCGGCGAATCGCCGAGCTGGCCTTCCGCATCGCCCGCCGGCGCGGCAAGGGGCTGGTCTCCGTGGACAAAGCCAACGTGCTCGACAACAGCCTGCTGTGGAGGAAGGTGGTGCGCGAAGTCGGCCAGCAACATTTTCCGGAAGTGGAACTCAAGCACCTGCTGGTCGATAACGCCGCCATGCAGTTTATCCGCTACCCCCGCAGCTTCGACGTAGTCGTGACGGAAAATTTATTCGGCGACATCCTCAGCGACGAGTTGGCGATGATGACCGGCTCGATCGGCATGTTGCCGAGCGCCAGCCTTGGCGCTCAGCGGGAGGCTGGCCGGCAATTTGGCCTGTTTGAACCAAGTGGCGGTTCGGCTCCGGACATTGCCGGCAAAGGGGTGGCCAACCCGATCGCCCAAATCCTTTCGGGGGCCATGATGCTCCGCCATGGCTTCGGCCTGGACTCCAGCGCGGCCAAGATCGAGCAGGCGGTCAGGAAGGCCATCCGGGACGGGCTGCGCACCGGCGACATCTGGTCGGAAGGGACCGCGCGCGTGTCGACCCGCGAGATGGGGGACGCCATCGTGCGAAATCTCGGAGCGTGACGCAGCTGTAACCGCGTTGAGCATCACGGCCGCCGCACCGGGATGTACGCACTTCGAGCCGATGGTTTTGAAGCACCCGTTACGCGTTACCCGTTACTCGCCACCGAATCCTACACCAGCACCGCGGCCTGTCTGGTCGCGGCACGGGCGTAATCGCGGTTCAGCCGCGAGATGAAGCTGGCGCTGATTTCCGACGGGCACACCGCCTCACATTCGTAATGGTTCGTACAGTTACCGAAGCCTAGCTCGTCCATTTTGCGGACCATACTGACCACGCGCGACGTGCGTTCGGGTTGTCCCTGAGGAAGCAGGCCCAAGTGTGAGACCTTAGCCGAGACAAACAGCATCGCCGACGAGTTCGGACAAGCCGCCACGCAGGCGCCGCACCCGATACACGCGGCCGCTTCCATGGCGAGGTCGGCCACGACCTTGCCGATCGGTATCGAGTTCGCTTCCGGCGCTGACCCGGTCCGGGCCGTGATGTAGCCGCCCGCTTCGATCATCCGGTCCAAGGCGCTCCGATTGGTACACAGGTCGCGGACGACCGGAAAGGTTATGGCCCGAAACGGTTCGACCCAGATGGTATCCCCATCCTTGAAGCGGCGCATGTAGAGCTGGCAGCTCGTCTTTGCCTTACCGGGACCATGCGCGATGCCGTTAATCACGAGCGAGCACATTCCGCAGATGCCTTCACGACAGTCGGAATCAAACGCAATCTGGTCCTCATTCCGTTTGATGAGGCCCTCGTTTACAATGTCGAGCATCTCCAGGAAAGAGGCGTCTGCCGGGATATCGCGCGCTTCGTAATCGACAAATTGACCGGCAACGTTAGGTCCTTTTTGCCGCCAAACCTTAAGTTTAAAGTTCATTTATAGCTTCTCTGGGCCAGCTTCACGTTTTCGAAAATGAGCGGTTCAACGTTCCGGATCGGGCGTGAATCCGGTCCCGCATACTGCCACGCCGCCACGTGACAAAAATCATCGTCGTTCCGGAGCGCTTCGCCGTCTTCAGTCTGGTACTCGACCCGGAAATGGCCGCCGCAGGACTCGTCGCGCTCGAGCGCGTCGAGGCACATCAGCTCGGCAAACTCCAGAAAATCCGCCACCCGACCGGCATACTCGAGGGCCTGATTAAATTCCTCGCCTCCACCCAGCACGTTTACGTCCTCCCAGAATTCCTGGCGCAGTTCGGGAATCCTTTGCAGCGCCTCCTTCAAACCCGCGGCGTCACGGGCCATCCCGCATTTTTCCCATAAAAGCAGGCCAAGTTCGCGGTGGAAATCCGCCACCGTCCTTTTCCCGCGGATTGACAGGAACCGCTCGATGCGCGCCCTTGTCTCCTGTTCCGCCGCCTTGAATTCCGGCCGGTCGACCGAAACCTTCTTGCCCATTTGGGTCGCGAGGTAGTTGCCAAGGGTATAAGGGATCACGAAATAGCCGTCCGCCAACCCTTGCATCAAAGCGCTGGCCCCGAGACGGTTGGCGCCGTGGTCGGAGAAATTCGCTTCACCCAGCACGTGCAGCCCGGGCAGATTGCTCATCAGGTTGTAATCCACCCACAAACCGCCCATCGTGTAATGCACGGCCGGATAGATCCGCATCGGGGCTTTGTACGCGTTCTCACCCGTGATGTTGTGGTACATGTCGAACAGGTTGCCGTAACGCTCACGGATGGTTTTTTCACCGAACCGTTTGATCGCATCGGCAAAATCCAGGTAAACCCCCAGGCCACCCGGGCCGACGCCGCGCCCGGTATCACACGCTTCTTTGGCGGCGCGCGACGCGATGTCGCGCGGGGCCAGGTTGCCGTAGCTAGGGTACTTGCGTTCAAGGTAATAATCGCGCTCGGCTTCCGGGATCTGGTCGGGCGGACGTTTGTCGCCTTTCTGTTTCGGCACCCAGACCCGGCCGTCGTTGCGCAGCGACTCGGACATCAGCGTCAGCTTGGACTGGTAACTGCCCGCCACCGGGATACAGGTCGGATGGATCTGCGTGTAACAAGGATTGGCAAAAAAAGCCCCTCGTTTGTACGCCCGGTAGGCCGCGGTCACGTTGCAGCCTTTGGCGTTCGTCGACAGGTAAAATGCGTTCCCGTATCCGCCGCTTGCCAGCACCACGGTGTCCCCGGCGTGTGCCTGGATCTTGCCGGTAAGCAGATCCCGGGTGATGATGCCCTTGGCCTGCCCCTCAACCACCACGAGCTCCAGCATCTCCGTCCGCGGGTACATCTTCACCGAACCAGCCGCGATCTGGCGGCTGAGCGCCTGGTATGCCCCGAGCAGAAGTTGCTGGCCGGTCTGGCCGCGCGCGTAAAATGTACGGGAAACCTGGGCGCCACCGAAAGAACGGTTGGCCAGAAGGCCGCCGTACTCGCGGGCAAACGGCACCCCCTGCGCGACGCACTGGTCGATGATGTTGACGCTCACCTCCGCCAGCCGGTAAACGTTGCCTTCGCGAGAGCGAAAGTCGCCGCCTTTGATCGTGTCGTAAAATAGCCGGTAAACGCTGTCGCCGTCGTTCTGGTAATTTTTGGCCGCGTTAATGCCGCCCTGCGCGGCGATGCTGTGTGCCCGCCGCGGCGAATCCTGATAGCAAAAACAGCGGACGTTGTACCCGAGTTCGCCCAGGGTGGCGGCGGCCGAACCTCCGGCGAGGCCACTACCGACCACGATAACGTCAAGCTTTCGTTTGTTGGCGGGGCTGACGAGCTTCGATTCGTTTTTGTGCTTCTGCCACTTCTCTTCGAGAGGGCCGGTAGGGATTTTTGCGTCGAGGGTCGTAGCCATATTATCGGACCAGGCCAAGCAGGATGGTTAGCGGAATAGAAACATACCCTAAAAAAACCAACCACGCGAGCGTCACCCCTCCTGCGGAAATGACCCTGGCGATCTTGCGGTTGTTAATGCCCAGCGTCTGCGTCACGCTGGCAAAGCCGTGGCTCAGGTGCGTGCAGAGCAGGAAAAGGCCGAGCACATAAAACAAGGAAATGAATAGGTGCCGGAAGGCGATGATCATCATGTGATACACGTCATGCCGTCCAAGGGAATCATGTAAATGCCGGTAACCCGGATGGGTGAGCTCCAGCGTAAACTGGAGCAGGTGGTAAATGACAAAGCAAAGCACGATCAGCCCCGATACGATCATCGTACGTGACGCCGGGGTAGATGCCTGGTAGCCAGGGACGGCGTACTTCTGCGGCTTGGCCTGGCGGTTCTGAATCGTGAGTTGAATGGTCGCCACGATATGAATTACGAAACAGGCCAGGAGAAAGAGACGTATCAGCCACAGCAACGGCCCGAGATTGTGCAGAAACTCGGCGTAATTGTTGATTCGATCCTGGCCGAGGTAGATCTGGAGGTTGCCCGCCAGATGGCCCAGCACGTACACGATCAGTACGATCCCGGTGAGCGCCACGACCCACTTCTTGCCGATCGACGACTGATAAAATGCGACCAGCGGATTAGGCGAAAACCTGCGGGCGGGAACAGGGGAAACGGTGACGGCCGGCATAGTAAACGTACGCTATGAGGAAAAATCTGGCAGTGTCAACCCATTCGACCGTAAATGGGCCGGGTTTGTTCTGGCGGAACGTTCGGTTGAAAGTCGACAGTCCGGAGCTGACCTCACCGGGAATTTTGGCATAATAAGCCATGCTTTCGCGATTGTGCATGGCTTGCGCCCGCCTGCATCTGCCGGTCGGCGGTCTGCTGGTGCTTATGTTTCTTGCCTCCTGCGTCACTAAAGATCGGCGACACCGCGTCGTCGTCAGCGTTGCCGACCAGGCAATGGATGTTTATTACTTTGCAAGGCACAAGGAGTACCGGGTGGCCCGCTACCAGGTGTCGACCTCCAAGTTCTGCCTCGGCGACGCGCCGGGCAGCTGCGGCACGCCCCTGGGCCGGCTGGAGATCGCCAAAAAGATCGGCGCCGGTGCCCCGCTCGGCGCGGTGTTCAGAGACCGGAAACCGACGGGCGAAGTTCTTAAGCCCGACACGCCCGGGCGTGACCCGATCGTCTCTCGGATCCTGTGGCTGAAAGGCCTTGAGCCGGGCAATCGCAACGCCTACAACCGTTGCATCTACATCCATGGCACGCCGGAGGAGCGTAACATCGGGCACCCGGCCAGCTACGGCTGTATCCGGATGCGGTCCCGCGACGTGGCTCACCTTTTCAGGATAGTCGGCGTGGGGGCTGAGGTGGACGTGGTTCCCGGTCCGTTGCCTGATCCGAACCCGCAGAGCACGAGCGCCGCCCAGGCAAGCATTGCGCTCAGTCGCGCGACCGCCAGAATCCCGGCGCACTGACGGGTTTACCCGAAACCGTGGCATGGACCCGGACCTTCTGGATGACGGGGTAAAACGGCAGTTGCGCGAGCGGCAATACCCGGCCGCACCGGTGGTGGTGATGCGGCAACGCTGGTTGGACCTGCTGTTTCTGCATTGGCGCTGGGACCCGGTCGAAGTTCAACGTACCTTGCCGCCCGGCCTCACGGTCGATACCTGGGAGGACGACGCCTGGATCGGCATTGTCCCGTTTGCGATGCGCGGCGTGCGCCCGCGCTTCTGCCCGTCCGTACCAGGTATATCTCATTTCCTCGAACTCAACCTGCGGACCTACGTGCGCGACCGGCTCGGCCGTCCGGGCATCTGGTTTTATTCGCTCGACGC
>JAFAUY010000095.1 GCA_019243005.1 Verrucomicrobiota bacterium
CCGGCAATCCACCATCGGGTCGCTGAACGTTGCTTCGTGCCCGCTGGCCACCCAGACCTGACGGTTCATCAGAATGGCCCCGTCGAGCCCGACCACGTCGTCCCGTTCCCGAACCATCCGCCGCCACCAAAAGTCCTTGAGGTTGCGCTTGAGTTCCACCCCGAGCGGGCCATAGTCCCAGCAACCGTTCAGGCCACCGTAAATTTCGCTTGTCTGGAAGATGAATCCACGCCTCTTGCAAAGGCTGACGATCTTTTCCATTCGTTCGGTTTCCGGTTTCAACTGGCCCATAGTGACAGGGAGAATGGCACGGCCGCCCGCGCCGTCAACCGGGTCGCGCGTTTGCGCCCGATCTGTGCTATGCTGGGGTTTTCCGTATGGCTTCATTCTTTGAGGACCTGATGGCTGACAGTTCGGTCTCGTTTCGCCCGTGGCTTGTTCCGGCGTTGTCCCTGTCGATCGCTTTCCATGGCGCACTGTTCTACGCTTTCAGCCAGAAGACCCTCACACACTTCGAGCCCTCGGATCAGCCGCGGCTGGTGCCGCGCGTTTTCCGGGTAAACCGGTTGCAGGTCGACCAGAAGCTCTTGCAGCCGGAAACGAAAAAACCGGAAAAATCGCCCAACCCGGGCAGCGGCCAGCCGGCCTCGGCTCAAACGCTCGCTCAGTTTGATGGTTCTTTCGAAAAGGACATCGATCAGATAAAGGAGGTCCGGGCAACGCCGGAGGTGAACGCGCTGGCCGTACCGGACATCAAGGATAAACCGAGCGTGGACGCCCAGTCGGCGCTGACCGCCGCGGCCGAGGCAAAGGCGGAAAACGCCCTGGCCATCGACAAGGAACTTGACCAGGTCAGGCAACAATTGCTCGACGACAAGCCGGATGTGGCAACGCGGCCCAAGATTTCTACCGGCAAAGGAAACGGCCCCGGACATACCCTTGATGAAGATGGCGCAGACAGCATGGCGACCGGAAACGCCGGCATCCCGGCCGGATTCAGCAACCTGGACGCGTTACTCTCCAGTTCAGGCAGAGTCGGCGGCAGCACCGCCCCGATCCTGATGCCCACCGATCTCCTGTTCGACTACAACTCCGCCACGCTGCGCCCCGGCGCGGCCGCCAGTCTGGAGAAACTGGGACGTTTGATCCAGCGTAACCCGCAAGCGACGTTCCGCGTGGAGGGTCACACCGACTCGTTCGGAGGTGACCAATACAACCTCGACCTGAGCCGCCGCCGGGCTGAGACGGTAAAAGCCTGGCTGGTGCAGAACATGAGCATCGACCCCGTCCGCGTGCAGACCCAGGGCTTCGGCAAGACGCACCTCCTGGTCCCGGCAGACCGTTCGGTGGACGAACAACAGCTGAATCGCCGGGTCGAGATCGTGATCAAGACGCGGTAAAAATATGCGGACCACGCAGAAGAGGTCCACCGATTACGCAGATTAGACCCATTCCCAGGATGGTTGAGCGGTTTTTGCCCCGGAGGGGCAGTCCCGGAGGGACGATCGAGAGTAGCCCGGCACTTCAGTGCCGGGTGGGGGTATTAAAAGGCCTTGCGTCCCGTAGGGACGCTGGGAAGGGACGCGCCCCATCGCCCGGCGGCAACCCACCCCAGGACGGACTCGGCAGGACGGCTTCAAAAAGCCACCCCACACCTGACCTGGCCTCCCCATTTTCCTACCGTCCCGACGGGACGGATCGCCTTTTAAAGACCTCTACCCGGCACTGAAGTGCCGGGCTACTCTCGATCGTCCATCGTCCCTCCGGGACCGCTCCTCCGGGGCAAGTACCGCTCAACTAACTCGCAAATCGGTGTAACACAGATCCATAAGTGGATGGCCCGGCGCCATTCTCTCGGGAGCGCTGCCGGCTTGTTCTGTCCCGCTTCAATTTGTGGCATTTTTCCGCTTGTGGCATTTGCGGCATTTTCCGCCGTGCCGAACGCCACCCGTTACTCGTGCGCGCTACTCGTTACCGGTTACCTGTTAGCGCAGCAGGAGACCGGCGTGGCCGGAGTCATAATCAAAATGGCCTTCCGGCGGCACTTCATTGCGCAACGCCCAAGGCAGACAGGCGCGATTGAACTGCCGCTCGACTTCCTGCCGCAACATGCGCGCACCCTGGTTTTTGTTGTAAGCCAGCCGTAGAAGAAAGGCGGCGACCGGCCCCCGCGCGATGGTAAGACGCCTCCCGAAGTAGCGGCTGAGACCTTCCAGTTTCCTGACGATCAGTTCGTCGACGATTTGTTTCTGAACCTCGAGGTCGAGCGGGCGAAACACGATGTGCTCGGTGATCCGCGCAAAGAGTTCCGGACGCAACGACTGGCGCGCAACGTCCAGCGCAACCCGTTCCATGGTGGCGTGCGGTACGCTTTCCATTTTCGCCAGGTCGCCGCTGCCGAGATTGCTCGTCAAAACGAGGTAGAAAGGTTTTACCGCCAGCCGCTCGCCCGATGCGGTGGTGAACAAACCTTCATCGAGCAACGACAGGAACAGGTCGATCAGTTGAGGGTGCGCCTTCTCGATTTCATCGAACACGAGCGTTGCGCCCCGGGGATTCCGCGCAATGGCGACCTCCAGGCGGGAGAGAAATTCCGGTGTCCGCGTTGCCGCCGCGTACTCGTTCATGAAAAGCATCTCGAGCGAGGCCCGTGAACCGAACAGGTACTCGGTGAAAGCTTTGGCGGTTTCCGTTTTCCCGACCCCGGTGGGACCAAGGAACAGAAAACTTGCGCTCGGCCCGGCGGAACCGGCATTCAATCCCAGGGCCGAGGCCTGCAACGCCTGCGTGACCCGGCGAACCGCCTGCCGTTGTCCTCGGATCCGTTGTTCCAGATAAAATTCGAGATCCGACAAGTGGGCTCGCCATTGGCGATCCGTGTCCGGCAACCGGTGGTCGTGCGCCGGCAAAGCCATTCGCCGGCCGCTGTCTACAAGATTTCCTTCTGTAATCATTCACTCGGGCCCCCGAACGGGGTGACTGACGTTGGCGGGCAGGGAAGAACCCGCATCCTCCGCCGGAGCCTCGGGTCTGCCCGCTTCCTCGCCGCTTTCCAGGCGCTTCAACCGTCCATTGAGCACCGACACGATGGTGGTCAACTTCTGCTGCGCTTCGGCTGATTGCGCTGCCAGGCGTTCCACGCTGGCGCTCAGCCGTCGCTGGTCCTCCTGCAAGTTCCGGATTCCAGCGGTGGTCTCCTCCAGGGTGCGTCGCTGTTGTACGAGGGCCTGGGCCGTTTCGCCCGGGATCGGTTCGGGACGATACTCCGCCCGGCGCAACCCCAGGACCGGTCCCAACAGGATTTCGCCTTCATGATCGGGTTGGCGCGCAACCCAGCCGGCCGGCCGTTCGATCCGGTAAAGGGCATGCCGTTCGTGCAGCACCCGGCTGTCTGCGGGGTCAACGTAACGGTTGACCCCATAAACCTTCACCTGCTCAGGCCGGCGGACTGAGCTTAGGGAGCCAAGCGGTGCCGGCCGTGTGAGCGGTACGCAGGTACCGGAGGCAAACTCTAAGGGGGGCCCGGGCACGCGCGGCCAGGCAACCGGGGCCTCTTCCGGTCCTCCGGACCGGCACCCGGCACAAGCCAGGACCAGGAAGGCGGGAACGGCGTTGATGAAGGGTTGATGGAACATTTATATTTTTAGTTGTTATTTTTCGGGACCAAAGAAGGCAGTAACGGGTTCAGCAATTCCAGGGCATCCGCCGGCAAGGCCCGGCGCACCTGTTCGCGCCGCTTTTCGAGGTTAAACTCGGCCTCCTCCCGCGCGCGGCGCTCTTCATCGGCGCCCACCCGTGCTTTGCTCAGGTCAATCGCCTCGGTGCAGTAGATGTAAAACTGCTTGCCCGCAGGCACGCGGACGAAGAAACCGTCGCGCTCGACCGCCGAGGCGATCTGTTGGGCGTACCGGTCCAGCACCGCCTGGGTTCCGCCCGCCAGTGGATTAATTACGCCTCCCTGCAAAGCGCTTAATCCCAGGGAACTGCCGTTGGTATACACGCGGTTGCCCAGCAAACCGCTGGCCGAGGTCGAGACGGCGCCGGCGATACCGTTAAGCAGCGAGGTGGCATAGAGCCTGATCAGTTCATTATTGGCCGTACGGATCACGTCACCGCGCAGGCCGGCACTGCCGTCAGTGATGCCGTAACTATCGACCGCATCGTCCTTATCCATGTCCAACGCGAGGCCGCGGACAACCAGTTCGCGGCCACTGCCATCCGGTTCGTTCAGGATAAAGGTGAAATCTCCCTGGCTCGCGATGCGTTCACGCGAACGATCCAGGGCGGCCAGGCCGTGCACCTCCGAACTCGCCCGGATGACGATTTTTCCATTCCACCAGACGTCCTCAGTTACCAGGCCGATGATCGGCGTGGTGATGTCGCTGGAATCGACGGTGTTGACGAGCTGGCATTTCACCAGGCGAAAAGCCGGGGCGTAATCGCCGCGCGGGCCCGGCGTTGCCGTTTTTACCGGTTCCGGCTCCGAGGTAAAAATCGTGAGCGGACGAAACGGCGTTGGGATCACGGCATTTTCGGCCGCAAGGGATTCCGGGTGCACCGGCACGGCCCGTTCGGCTTTCGGTTTGGGTTTTGCAGGCAACATCGGGCTGAAGTTGCGCAACGATGACGTCATCGGTTCGGTAACCTTCTCGAAACCGCTCACCAGGGTTTCGCCTCGTTTCCCCAGCTTTTGGGCGCCGCCCCGCTGGGCTAAGGCCAGGGCGAGGACCCCCGCACCCATCAGCAACGCCGAGATAACGATCACCCAGACCCGATTATTCATCCGCCTTTTTGCCTTTTTTCTTCGGCTGGCGCGCGGCCGCGACCCGCGTTTCCGGCGGAGCCGTTTTCGAGGCTTCCGCAGAGCCCGGCGCGGCCGCATGGCCGGCTGCATTGGTGGGAAGGCGATCCGGCGGTTCCTGCCACTCGGCCGCCGTTTTGCGCTGAGGATCAGGCTCGGCGTTGACCGCCCTGATCAGCACTTCGAACCGGTTCGTCACGGCAAGGTCATTGCGCCCGCCGTTGGCGGTGCCGGTCACCACAAAAAATGCGGCTTGCGTCTTGCCGGCCGGCACCAACCCTGCCGCGTCAGAAACCGATTGCGGGTAGACTTCGTCCTTGACCCGGACCGAGAAACCTTCCGGATCGTAATAAAAATCGCGATCGGTCGCGTTTCTCAGCTCCACTTCAAAGCCCACCGAATCGAGCGCGTCGTCACGGATCACCCGTTTAAGAAAAATGTCGAGCCCGTCGGCGCTCGACAACGAATCGGGCTCAGCGACGTCCATGTTCTTGTACATTTCCGCCGCGCTCACCTTGAGTGCCGGGAACCCTTTGACTTTATCCAGAAAACCGAGCAGACGCCCGGGAGAAACCGCCTTCATGGCCGGCGGCAGGGCACCGGTGGCCAGGGTACCGCCACGTTGGGCGCTTTCCTCAAAGATGACGGCAAAACTCGGGTCGGGCGCCTCTTTACAAAGCAAACAGTAAACCTTGGAGTTCAGCACCACCGAGAGGTTCCCTTCCACGTTCGACCGGACCGCTTTCAGCGACAAAAAATTGGTGCCTTTGTTAAACGAGATCTGGAACAGGTCAGGACCGTCAGGAACCGGGTTAGGGCTGAAGCCGAATCCGTCCAAAGCTTCGATCCGGGCCGGAAATTCGACGGTGGTGATGCCTTTCAAGCCCACCTTGATGATGGCCGGCTCAGCCTGGTTCAGC
>JAFAUY010000098.1 GCA_019243005.1 Verrucomicrobiota bacterium
GCTGCAAATTTCGCGGTTTGCCCGTGAACTGCGCGACCGGCTTCGCCTCCCGGAAACTCCGGCCACGCTCCTCAACAGCGCCGGCATTATGCGTTTTGGCAAATCTGCAGCCCGCAACGACATCGCGCGTGCCGGTCTGGCAATGTACGGCAGTTCCCCCGTGGCCGAATGCCAGGATAAGCTGATCCCGGCGTTAACGTGGAAAACGCAGGTGACGCTGGTTAGGTTAGTCGGGCCGGGACGCAGCATCAGTTACGGCAGGACGTTTATCACCTCGCGCGAAACGTTAGTCGGCACACTCGCGGTGGGTTACGGAGACGGTTACACGCGGCACCTGTCAGGAAAGGGAGCCGAAGTTTTGGTAAAAGGTGTAAGGTGCTCATTGTTAGGGCGGGTAACCATGGACCAGATCATGGTGGATCTAACCAACATGGGACCGGTATCGCCTGGGGAAGAAGTGGTTCTGCTCGGCAAGCAGGGTGAGGAGGAGATATTGGTAGGCGAACTCGCGGCCAAAGCTGGCACGATCGCCTGGGAAATCTTTACGGGCATCACCTCCCGGGTCACACGGTCACACCACGACCACGGCAACATAAAAACGGAAAGTTTCAGAGGCAAAAATCTTCCGCCATGACTCCGTGATCGCGGGGTGAGCGTGTGAGTTTTTTGTTTCGCCGTCGCGGACGCCGTGTGATGGTACCGCATGCTTGGCGAACGGAAATCGAACCGGCTCGTTCATGAGAAGTCACCTTACCTTCTGCAGCACGCCTATAACCCGGTCGATTGGTATCCGTGGGGTGAGGAGGCGTTCACGAAGGCGCGGACGGAAAACAAGCCGATCTTTCTCTCCATCGGCTATTCCACCTGCCACTGGTGCCACGTGATGGAGCGCGAGTCGTTTGAGAACGAAGCGATCGCCGGGATCCTTAACCGCCACTTCGTCAGCATCAAGGTCGACCGGGAAGAGCGACCTGACGTGGACCGGGTTTACATGCTTTTCGTCCAGAGCACGACCGGCTCGGGCGGTTGGCCGCTCAGTGTTTTTCTTACGCCGGATCTGCGGCCGTTTTTAGGCGGTACGTACTACCCGCCCGAAGACCGCTACGGGAGACCCGGATTCGACACCCTGCTGAACCGGTTGGCGGCGATTTGGGCCGAGGCGCCGGACAAAATCCTGGAACAGGGCGAGCACATCACCCGCTCCATCCGGAATTACTTGGAAGAAGCCAAGGACCGCGAAACCGTGCCGCTCAAACTCGAGTGGCGCGACAACGCGTACCGGCAGTTCGCGAGCAGCTTCGATCCGGAGGAGGGAGGTTTCGGACCCGCACCGAAGTTTCCGCGACCATCCGTCTTCTCGTTCCTGCTTCGTTACGCGCACCGTGCCGGCAACACTGCCGCTCTCGACCAAGCGCTTTTTACCCTGCGGAAAATGGCCCTGGGCGGCATGTACGACCAGATCGGCGGCGGCTTTCACCGATACTCGGTCGATGGGCGCTGGCACGTGCCGCATTTCGAAAAAATGCTGTACGACCAGGCGCAGCTCGTGACGGTGTACACCGAGGCTTACCAAGTGAGCCCTGACCCGCTTTTTGCCAAAACGGTGCGGGAAACGCTCGAGTACGTTCTGACGACCTTGCGAAGTCCTGGCGGTGGCTTTTTCTCGGCGGAAGACGCCGATTCGCTGCCAGCGGCGGACGCACCGGAAAAACGCGAGGGCGCTTTTTACGTTTGGACAAAGGAAGAACTGGAACAGGTCCTGAGCCTGCCCGAAGTCCAGGTGTTTTGCCGGACCTTCGGCGTGGAGCGTGACGGCAACGTGAACCCGGACAGCGATCCGCACGGCGAGCTGCATCACCAGAACGTCTTGTTCGTCCAGAACGAGGCTGCGGTGGTCGCCAAGCTCACCGGCCGTACCCCGGAGGAAGTCGCTGCTTTGCTGGATTCCGCCCGGGAAAAGCTGCGCCGCGTCCGGGATCAGCGTCCCCGGCCGCATTTGGACGACAAAGTGGTTACGGCCTGGAACGGGCTTATGCTGACCGGGCTGGCGAAGGCGTACCAGGTCTTCGGGGAAGTACGTTATCTTCAGGCCGCGCAAACCGCCGCTCGTTTCATCCGGGAACAACTCTACCCCGGCCGGTTGCTGCGCAGCTTCCGGGAAGGTCCCGGCCGCGTGCAAGGTTTTGCCGAAGATTATGCCTTTCTGATCCAGGGACTCCTGGATTTGTACGAGAGCGATTTCAACGTCGACTCCCTGCGCTGGGCCGGCGAGCTGCAGGTGCAAATGAACGCGTTGTTTGCCGATCCGAGGGGCGGCTTCTTTAATACGGCGGAAAATTCCGCAGATATCCTTTTCCGGATGCGGGACGACCACGACGGGGCTGAGCCGGCCGCAAACTCCGTGGCGGCATTCAACCTCGTCCGGTTGGCTCGCATCTTTGGCCGCAACGAATTCCAGTACGCCGCGTCCCGGATTGTCGGTTCATCCGCGGAAACGCTTGAAAGGGTTCCTTCGGCTTTACCCCAGCTCCTGGTGGCCATGGACGCGGCGCTCGCCGAGCCGATGCAGCTCGTCGTCGCCGCCCACCGTACCCATCCGCAGCTGCCGGGGTTCCTAAGCGAAATCCGGTCCCGGTTCATGCTTAACCGGGTCGTTTTGCTGGCCGACGGTGGCGACGGCCAAACGTGGCTGGCGGAACACGTCGAAGCGCTTCGCGCGATGCGTCCTGAAGAGGCGGGGCCGGTCGTTTACCTGTGCCGTAATTTCGCGTGCGAACTGCCGATCAAAGACCGGGGGGAATTAAGTGCCCGGCTCGAAAAATTGAGCCTTCGCCAGACGGCGGCCGGCTGATGCTGCAGTGCAGTAAAGACGGAATTTGAACCGGTCATTGCGGTCGTGGGTGCCCGAGTTTCCGCCGCTGCCCTTCATTCCCTATGGACGAACTTTGTTTAGATACGGAGGTGCGGGTCATGTTTTTCGACACTGACGCCGGCAAGATGGTGCACAACATCGCCTATCTGCGTTTCAACGAGACAAATCGTTCGTTGCTGGCCGAAAAGCTCGGCTGGGATTTGAGCCGGATGATGGACGGCGGTGAATGCCCGGTGGTAGTGCGGACGGAAATCGATTACCGTCGTCCGGCCAAGCTTTGGGACCGGCTGATCGTTAAAGGTTGGTTAGACAAATTCGACCGGAGCAGGTTTTGGTGCGCCTTCGAGATCCGGCGTGCCGGCGAACTGGACGTGCTGGTCCGTGCCCGGCAACTGCTGGCGGTAGTTAAACTGCCGGAGCTGAGAGTGGTTCGTCTCCCGCCGGAATGGGAAGCGCACTA
>JAFAUY010000290.1 GCA_019243005.1 Verrucomicrobiota bacterium
CGTCGGTCCATACGGGAACGCTTCCGGAGCCCAGGACGTGTTGAAAGATCCCGCCGCGTGGAGGGCTCTCCGCGGCCTGCCGATGTTTGAGTTCTCGTCTGCATCGAAGCTAATGAGGGCCGTGAGAGCCGACATCTATTTTAAAAAGTGGCATCGGCTCCCGATCGTTCGGTGGTGGGTTATCTTTTTCGTGATCTGCATCGAGCGAGTCAGACGCAGGACCATGTCAGCCGCCGGTTTTTTAGCCGGGCTTTCTATCATTGGAATAGGCGCGCTCTCCTGCTTCTTGTCCTTCGTTTTTATTTTCTACAGTCCCCGTTACGTTTTGCCACTGATGGTAAGCGTGATAGCCGGGGGCTCGGTACTGAGTGGAATGCGGAACACGGCGGCTACCGCGCTGAGATGAACGTCGAACGCCGAACCCCGAACCCCGAACGCCAAACTCCGAGCGCCGAACGCCGGACGCCAAACGCGGGACGCTTCCGCGTTCTGGTGCTCTGCTACGAATGGCCACCGGTCGGCGGTGGAGGCGGACGGGCGGCCCGCGACGTGGCGGAGACGCTGGCCCGGCGCGGTCATGAGGTCAGGATCCAGACGGTCCGCCTGTTCGGGATGGCCAAACGCGAGCTTCATCCCAACCTGGAACTCTATCGAACCTGGGGATTTCGGCGGCGTCCGGATCGTTGCAGCCCGGCCGAAATGGCCGGTTACCTGGTCACGAGCTTCCTGCCGGTGATCCGTCACCTGCGCGAGTTTCAGCCGGAGATCGTCCATGCCCACTTTGCGGTACCGACCGGGCCGCTCGCCCTGGTGGCCTCTACGGTGGGGCGGGTCCCTTACGTCATCACCGCCCACCTCGGTGACGTTCCGGGCGCGATCCCGGAACAGACGGACCGGCTGTTCCGGTGGCTGAACCCGGCAATCCAGCCGGTATGGAAGCATGCCGCCGCGGTGACCACCGTGAGCAAATTCGTCGCGGATCTGGCTGAAAAAGTTTACGGGCGACGTCCCGAACTGATCCCCAATGGAGTCGATCTTCGTGACCGGCCGGCTCCACCGGGACCGGCCGCCTCGCCTTTGAAGCCCCGGCTCTTGTTCGTGGGCCGGCTGAACCGGCAAAAAAATCTGCCGTTCCTTTTCCGCGTACTTGCCGAGCTCAGGGCGTTGCCGTGGACCCTGGATGTCGCCGGCGACGGCGAGGACGGGCCGGTGTTAAAACGCTTTGCGGAAGATCGACAACTCCGGGACCGCATCCGGTTTCACGGCTGGCTGCAACGGGCGGAAGTCGACGCCATGCTGGCCGGAAGCGACGCCCTGGTGTTTCCCTCGACGGTGGAGGGACTGCCGCTGGCGTTATTGGAAGGTTTAAAGTGCGGCCTGGCGATCGTGGCGTCGGATCTGCCACCCTTGCGTGACCTGGTGGAGAATGGCCGCAACGGTCTTTTGCTTGAGCCGAATTTTCTGGAAAGCTGGATTGCTCCGCTGCGAAAATTGCTGGCCGATCCGGCCGCCCTCCTGGCGATGCGCCGCGAAAGCTGGAAGATGGCATCGCGATTTGACCTGGAGCGCATCGCCGGCGAGTACGAAAAGGTCTACCGGGGCATCTCGAGCATCTCGAGCATCCGCAGGATTCGTCGAACTTGCCAATCAGGTTAGGTTTGTGGATGTTATTTGTGCTTCAAGCGCGTCTAAGAGTTTTGTATGCGGATTTCTCGTAAAGCAGAGTATGCCCTGCGGGCCCTGATGTTGATTGCCAAAGACTGCTCCGAGAAAGTTCATCAGATCCAGGAGGTTTCAGAACGCGGCAATATTCCGGTCAAGTTCCTGGAGCAGATTCTTTTGACGTTGCGAAACGAAGGCCTGCTCACCAGCAAACGCGGCGTCGGCGGCGGCTACAGCTTGCGCAAGCGGCCTTCCGAAATGGTGGTGTTGGATATCATCGAGACGCTGGACGGGCAAATCGCGCCGTTACCGTGCGCGCTGGAACGATCGATCGACGCCTGTGGGTGCCCCGACCCGCTGCATTGCCCGTTGCGGCCGCTGATGCGCCAGGCGCGCGACCAACTGAGAGATCTTTTCGGTAATAAAACCATTCAGGATTTACTGGACGAGGCGCGCGGCGAACACGTGCTGGTTTTTGAGATTTAACCGCTCCTTCCACCCGGCAAATGCCGCGCACGCCTGTGCCGGGGTGGTACCGCACTTGTGGTTGCATGATCGGCAAAGGCATCATTTTGGCGGGCGGAGCCGGCACGCGCCTTTACCCGTTGAGCCGGGTGGTTTGCAAACAGCTGCTGCCGGTCTACGACAAGCCGATGATCTACTACCCGCTGGCTACCCTGATGCAAAGCGGGATTCGGGACGTGTTGCTCATTTCGACCCCGAAAGATTTGCCCCGCTTTCAGGAAATCTTCGGGGACGGCGCCCAACTCGGACTGGCGATCCGTTATGCCAAACAGGACCGCCCTGAGGGAATCGCGCACGCCTTCATTCTGGCGGCGGATTTCATCGGCTCGGATCCGGTGGCGCTCATACTCGGTGATAACCTTTTCCACGGCCGGACGGAGGCCTTCCTGACCGCGCGTTCGTTGACGTCCGGCGCGCTCATTTTCGGTTACCTGGTTGGCGAACCGTGGCGTTACGGTGTGCTCGAGTTTGATGCCAAGGGACGCGTGACCGGGATCGAGGAAAAACCGGACCGGCCCAAAAGCAGTTATGCCGTGCCCGGATTTTACGTGTACGACGCCCGGGTGGTCGAGTTCAGCCGTGCGGTTAAGCCCTCAAGCCGCGGGGAACTGGAGATTACGGACGTGAACCTGGCTTACTTGCGCCGTGGTGAATTACGCGTTGAATTGCTCGGGCGCGACCTGGCGTGGCTCGATACCGGAAGTCCGGAAAGCCTGGCGCAAGCGAGCCATTACATCGCGACGATCGAGGATCGTCAAGGGGTCAAGATCGGCTGCCTCGAGGAGTTGGCTTTCGAGCTGGGGTACATCGGCCTCGAGCAACTCGAGGGACTGATCGCAAAGATGCCGCCGTCCCCGTACCGTAACTACGTGGATCGCGTGGCGAGGCGGGCAACGTAGGTGGACCGGGTGGCGAAATTCTTCCGATCTCCCCGGTACCCCTTGCCTTCATGCCGGATTCAGGTATTTTATTGGCTCTCAGAAATGGGGGCGTACTGGTTTCGACTCTGGGTTCGAAGACCAGGCGGCATGCCGAGGATGACTCGTTGGCCTCGTTAAAAATCGGGTCAAAAAAA
>JAFAUY010000258.1 GCA_019243005.1 Verrucomicrobiota bacterium
CGCTGGTGCGGCGAATGCGTGATTCGGGTCACCTCCTCGTGAATCATACCTACAGCCACCGGGTGGAAAGTCAGGTCCGTGCCGCGGAACGGGAAATCAGCCGGTGCGATGAGGCCATTGGCCGCGCGTGCGCAAACCCGGGTTACAAAAGCCGCTGGTTCCGTCCACCGGGCGGATGGCTTACCCGCGCAATTAAGACCTGCACGGCGGCTGAGGGATTGCAGATCCTGCCGGTGACCCATTTCGCTTTCGATACCCTGTACAGCCCCCGTGGCGCCCGGCGCCTGGTCGAAAACCATCTGCGGATCGCGAAAAGGGATCGTGGCGGAATCTTTGTCGTGCACGACGGCTTGGTCAGGTTGCGGCCGCTTGATCGCGCTTGCGACTTCCTGGGAGGTAAGGATCGGGCCTGGGTTCCCGAAGCCGTTGAGGAGATGATCAGGTGCCTCCGGGCCGAGGGCATCCGTTTTGGTAAACCTGAGGAGGTGTTGCCGGTGCCGGTCTAAGGATCTATCATCGCCTTTGCTTTGCGCCACCTACCGATCCGCTAACCGCCCGGGCCTTGGCCTGCGCGGGCCCGCAGTTCGCTGGTCATTGATCGAGCCGGCGACTCCGGGAAAAAGATGCAGACCGCTGGGCTAATCGGATCATGAGCAACCAAAGCCCAAACCCTAACAGCACGGAAAATGCACCGATTCCGGTGAGGACGGCATCGGAAATGGAGGGGGTTCCTCCGGCATCCCTGGTCGTGAGGAGCGCGATCAGGCTGCTTGCGGTGAGAAAAGCAACGACGACGGCGAGAACGAATCCCGTGATCGGTACCTTGCATCCGTACGAAATGCGCGCATTACATTTGGGACATCTGATCACGCCCCAGGCAAGCTCCGTGCGGCAATAGGGGCATCGCATCAGCGCCGGCGTGGCATGCTTTCCCTTTTTCATTTGTGGCATTTGGTGGTCGGATGAAGAAAAGCGGAATGGCGCCCTTATGTTTCTGGTTACTCGCGGGCTTGCTAACCGGCGCGTCGAGTCAGGTAATCGGGATGGAGCCAAAGGAGCTACGGCGGCGGCTGCACGCTATCATTCCAGAAATCCGCCACGGTCGCCAACTGATCGTGGTGACGACCCGGGGTTGGAATGATACGAAGGCGACCGTCCAGCTCTTCGCACGCCCTGAAGGGGAACCAGCTGCCTGGCAAGCTTTCGGAAAACCGTTTCCTGCGGTGGTTGGCGCCCATGGTTTCGGCTGGGGCATCGGTTTACACGGGACGGGAGAACCTGAAGCGCCTTGCAAGGTCGAAGGGGATCGTCGTGCCCCGGCCGGAGTGTTCAAATTGTATTCGGTCTTTGGGCTGGCCTCTCCGGACCGCGTTCGATTTCTCCATTTTCCCTACCGGCAGGTTACCTCGACGACCGAAGCCGTCGATGACCCGCGCTCCAAATACTACAACCGGATCGTAAACCGGGAGGTGGTCTCACGACCCGATTGGTCAACGTCAGAATCGATGCAGCGAGTAGGAGGCCGTTACCGGTTCGGAGTGATGGTTGAACACAACTGGGGACAGCTTCCGGGATACGGGTCCTGTATCTTTCTGCACCTTTGGGGAGGCGCCGATCATGGGACGTCGGGATGCACCGCCATGGGTTCGCCGGACATGAACCGCCTGCTGCATTGGCTGGATGCGCGCCAGGATCCGCTCGTGGTGCAGTTGCCGCTCGGTGAGTACGTTAAACGAAGGGCATCCTGGGATCTACCGGCGCTGAAGGCCGGTTCGTAAAGAGCACCTGGCGTGCGGCGAGGTGAAAGATTTCAGGTGCTTTTTTTTGGAGGTATGGGTCGGAAAACCGCGATTTTTCACTTGCAGTCCGGAAGAGATCTGGCAGCTTGCCCAGCCTTCCGGACCGGGAGGTTTGCGGCGGCCAACCCTCGATAAAAAAGGGCTTGACGCCAGGCCCCAGTGAGGCAACGTAGCCGCCCGGTCCTGTTCCGGCGAGCGAGAAGCGAGCCGGTCAGGGAAACGCCGAACCCCAGGGAGGCGGTGAAAACCGCCGGTT
>JAFAUY010000220.1 GCA_019243005.1 Verrucomicrobiota bacterium
TTCCTCCAGGGAGGCGCAGCCGATGACCTGGAGCATTTCCCGCAGGTCCGCCTCCCGCGGGCCGATATGCCGCTCGACAAACGAATCGGGAGTAACGGCCGGTTGCCGGGAGAAAGAGATTTTCGGTTCCAGTCTTCGGGAGGGATGCGTCGGTGCAGCTTTCATGAGTGGTGCAAACCCCACGCGTGAACGCAGGGCTTGTCCGCTCTCATCGGCGGTATGAGGGGAATATTTACAGAAACTATGAAGTCTATTTGGCCGCTCCCGGCACACGGCGGCCGCGGCGTCACGTCACATCATGGGCACGGCGGAAAAGAAGCACACAGCGCCATGGCGGAACACGGCGCGAAGAGTTCCTTTGCTTTATCTATATAGCGCGCTAAGCGCGATATCAGACGTGCGCCGGTTCCGGTGAACGGGCCGGGGCCAAACGGGAAGGAAAGCGGCGGCGGCGATGGCGCAGCCGGTCGAGGTACAGATAGATGATGGGCGTCGTGTAGAGGGTCAGGAGCTGGGAGACGAGCAGCCCCCCGATGATGGCCACGCCGAGCGGCTGTCGGATCTCCGCGCCTTCGCCGTGCCCGAGGGCGAGGGGAACGGCCCCGAACATGGCGGCCAGGGTGGTCATCATGATCGGCCGGAATCGGACGATGCAGGCTTCGTAAATCGATTCCTCCGGGGAAAGATTCCGGTCCCGTTCCGCTTCGAGTGCAAAGTCGACCATCATGATCGCGTTTTTCTTCACGATCCCGATCAAAAGGATGACGCCGATCAGGGAGACGATCGAGAAATCGATCTGGCAAACCAAAAGTGCAAGCAGGGCGCCCAGGCCCGCCGACGGCAAGGTTGATAGAATGGTTATGGGGTGGATGTAACTTTCATAAAGGACCCCGAGGACGATATAGACCGCGATGAGCGCGGTGAGGATCAGGATCGGCTCAGACGAGAGCGAGTCGGCAAAGACCTGGGCCGTTCCGCCAAAGCTGCCCCTCACCGTGTCCGGCATATGGATGGCCTGCGCCGCTTTCTGGATGATCGCGGTGGCATCACCCAGGGAGCTGCCGGGATCGAGATTAAACGAGAACGTCACCGACGGAAACTGGCCCTGGTGATTGATCGCAGTTGGGGTATTCGTGTACTGGAGCTGCGCAACGGCGCTCAGCGGAACCGCAATCCCGGTATTGCTTTTCACATAAATTTTGTCGAGAGCGGTCGGATCTTCCAGGTACCTCGGCAACGCCTCGCAAACCACGTGGTACTGTGCGCGGTTGGTGTGGATGACGGACACTTCCCGTTGGCCGAACGCGCTGTACATCGCCAGGTCGACGGCTTGCGGCAAAACCCCCAGCCGCGAAGCTTTGGTTCGGTCGACCACCACGTTCGCCTCCAAACCCTGGTCCTGCTGATCCGTGTTCAGGTCCTTGAGGATTTTGTATTTCTTCAGCTCATCCATCAATTTGGGGACGTAGGTGTTCAGGTCGTCCAAGTTAGGACTAACCAGGGCGTAGATGTACTGGCCACTGGAGGCACGGCCGCCGACCCGGATATCCTGGATGGCGGTAAAGAAGGCTTTGATCCCCGGAATCTTTGCCGTCTTCCCGCGTAACCGGGCGACGACCTGGGAGGCCGAATCTGCCCGTTGCGCCTTCGGTTTCAGGGTGATGTACATGCGACCGGAAGAACCAGTCGCGCCGCCGCCGCTGCCGACGAAGGAACTAAGGGATTGTACCGCCGGATCGTGTCTGACGATTTCGCTGATTATGTCCTGTTTTTTCGACAGGGCTTGAAAGGAGATATCCTGCGCGGCCATGGTCAATCCCATGATCAACCCGGTATCCTGCTGGGGGAAAAATCCTTTCGGCACGATGTTGTAGAGCCAGACGGTCGTACCGATGGTGCCGGCGGTCACCAACAACATCAGGAAGGAATGCCGCAAGACCCAGCGCAAGGTTTTGCGGTAGAAATTCAGCATGGCATCGAAAGCGGCCTCGGTGCGGCGGAAAAACCAGTGTTGGCGCTGGTGCTCGGTTTCCTTGCGCATCCACCGCGAACAAAGCATCGGCGTCAGCGTGAGCGAGACGACGGCCGAGATGAGAATGGCCACGCTGAGCGTGACGGAAAATTCATGGAACTGCCGGCCGATAATGCCGCCCATGAAAAGCAGCGGGATAAACACGGCGACCAGCGAAATGCTGATCGAGACGATCGTAAACCCGATTTGCCTGGCTCCCTGGAGGGTGGCTTCCATGGGGGCCGCCCCTTGTTCGACGTGGCGAACGATGTTCTCGATGACCACGATCGCGTCGTCGACCACAAAACCGACCGAAATGGTAAGGGCCATCAACGAGATATTATCCAGGCTGAAGTTGAGCAGGTACATCGCCGCGAACGTTCCGCAGATGGCGAGCGGGACGGTGATGCAGGAGATGAAAGTTGTGGACAGCCGCCTCAGAAACAGGAAACAGACCAGCACCACCAGCCCGACGCTGATGAGGAGGGACGTCTGCACGTCGGCCACCGACGCGCGGATGGTCTGGGTCCGGTCGACCTGCACGTCGAGATGCACGGCCGGCGGGAGCCAGCGGCGGAGTTGCGGCAGGAGCTCCTTTATCTTATCCACCACCTCGATCACGTTCGCATCCGACTGTTTGTGAATGATGACCGAAACGGAAGGCTTCGAGTTGTACCAACCGGCCTGCAGCCGGTCGACGGTGGCATTGATCGCGCGACCGACGGTCCCCAGGGTAACGGGAGTACCGTTCTTTTGGGCGATGATGATGTTCTGGTACTGATCAGCGTCGAACAACTGATCGTTGGTGTTCATCGTGTACCCAAGGCGCGTCCCGTCGATCTCGCCCTTGGGTTCATCCTTGTTCTCACCCGCAAGGACGGTGGCGACATCGTTCATGCTCATCCCCATGGACGCCAGCACGGCCGGATCCACCTGGACGCGGACGGCCGATTGCGCGCCGCCGCCCAGGTCCACCTCGCTGACCCCGTTCACCTGGGAAATGGCGGGCAGCAGCAATTCATTGGCGTAATCGTACACTTTCGAACGCGGGATGCTGTCGGAGGTGAGGGCGAGAATCAGGATGGGCGTGTCGTTGGGGTTGGCCTTGCGATAACTCGGCGGGTTTGGCAACCCGGCCGGAAGCTCGCTCGACGCGGCGTTGATCGCGGCCTGGACATCCCTTGCGGCCCCGTTGATGTCCCGGCTCAGGTCAAACTGCAGGACGATGCGGGTACCGTTGAGCTGGCTGGTGGATGTGATCTCGTTGACGCCGGCAATGTTGGCGAAACGGCGCTCCAGCGGCGCAGCCAGGGAGGTGGCGGCGGTTTCGGGATCTGCGCCCGGGTAAGTGGCTTGGACGTTGATGGTCGGAAAATCGACCTGCGGCAACGGCGCCACCGGTAGAAATCGATAAGCGACCAGACCGGCCAGCATCACCCCAATCGCCAGGAGTGAAGTGGCGATCGGCCGGCGAATAAAGGGTTCCGAAATGCTCATGGAAACTAACTGCCGGGGCCTCAGCTCAACACCGGCTCCAATTCCTCTTTTTTGGCCGACGCCTCTTTGCTGCGACGGCGGGTAAAGAATTTGCCGAGCTTATCCAGGTACAGGTAAATCACCGGGGTGGTGTAAAGGGTGAGGACCTGCGAAAGGAGCAAACCGCCGACGATGGTGATGCCCAGCGGTTTGCGCAACTCCGCGCCGGTGCCTTCCTGCAAGGCCAGGGGCAATGCGCCGAGCAGGGCCGCCATCGTCGTCATCATGATCGGGCGGAACCGGAGCAAACAGGCTTCATAGATCGATTCTTCCGGCGTCTTGCCTTGCTCCCGCTCAGCATCGAGCGCGAAGTCGATCATCATGATCGCGTTCTTCTTGACGATCCCGATGAGCAGGATGATGCCGATCAACGCGATGAGCGAAAAATCTATGTTCAAGAGCAACAGCGCCAGCAAAGCGCCGACGCCTGCGGAAGGCAGGGTCGAGAGAATGGTGATCGGGTGGATGTAACTCTCATAGAGAACGCCGAGAACGATGTAGATCACGACGATGGCAGCCAGGATTAACCACGGTTCCGAACTGAGCGAAGACTGGAACTCCGCGGCGGTACCGGTGAAACTGCTGGTGATGGTGTCCGGCATGCCGATCGCATCTTTTGCCTGCTGGATCGCTTGAACCGCCTGGCCGAGGGATTTACCCGTCCCGAGGTTAAAGGAGATCGTGGTGGCCGAGAACGAGTTCTGGTGCAGGATCGACAGGGGGGCCGTCGTCGTTCGCATGGTGGCGATAGCGGAAAGCGGCACCTGGATGCCTCCGGCAGTGATCTGACCGCTGGCCGTAATGGCGCCGGTGACAGAACCCTGGCCGGAGTTGTTACCGGTCGCGTTCACGTAAATTTTGTTCAGCGTGTCCGGCGAACTCTTAAACTGCGGTTGAACCTCCATCACCACCCAGTACTGGTTCAGCTGTGTGAAGATCAGCGAGATCTGCCGCTGTCCGAAACAGTCATACAACACGTTATCAACGGCGTCGATCTGCACGCCGAGCCGGGACGCCTTCTGCCGGTCGATGTCGATCACCTGTTGCAACCCGTTGGATTGCTGGTCGCTGGCGACGTCACTGAGTTCAGGATGTTTTTGCAACTCGGCCAGGAACTTCGGCGTCCACTCGGCCAGTTCCGCGGCATTCGTGTCCTCCAGCACGTATTGGTACTGCGTACGGCTGATGCGCGTGTCGATCTGGAGATCCTGCACGGATTGCATAAACAAGGAAATGCCCTCCACGTTCCTGGTCGCCTCCCGCAGACGGCCGATGATCTGGTCGGCGCTCGAGCGTCGCTGGTCGCGCGGTTTCAAAACGATGTAAAGACGCCCGGTGTTCATCGTCGCGTTGACCGTCCCGGCGCCGACGAAAGAGGCAACCCCCTGCACGTCCGGGTCTTTTTCGACGATATCGGAGATCTGCCGCTGACGAGCCACCATCGCCTGAAAGGAAATGTTCTGGGCTGCATCCGTGACGCCGATGATTTCGCCGGTACCCTGCTGCGGCAGCAGGCCTTTCGGGATGACGATATAAAGGTAAATCGTGGCGACCAGCGTGGCGACGGCGATCAGCAACGTGGTGAAACGATGGCGCAGGACCAGTTTCAACCCGGCTTCATAAAAATGAAGCGTGCCTTCGAACATGCGCTCGGTCCATCGGAAGAACCTGTTCTCCTGATGGCCCTTCTTGATGGGTTTAAGGAACCGGGCGCACATCATCGGCGTCAGGGTCAGTGACACGATGGCTGAAACGATCACCGCCACGCTGAGCGTGATGGCAAACTCCCGAAACAGCCGGCCGACGATCCCGGTCATGAAAAGGAGGGGGATAAAAACCGCGATCAGGGAAATGCTCAGGGAGATAACCGTGAAACCGATCTGGCGCGATCCCTTGAGCGCTGCTTCCAGGGGCTCTTCTCCTTCTTCGATGTAGCGGAAGATGTTCTCGATCATCACGATGGCGTCATCGACGACGAAACCGGTCGAGATGGTCAGGGCCATCAACGACAGGTTGTTCAAGCTGAAGCCGAGCAGGTACATCACCCCGAAGGTGCCGATCAACGAAAGCGGCAGGGCGACGCTCGGGATGACCGTGGCCCAGACCCTTCGCAGGAAAATAAAGATCACCAGGATCACCAGCACGACCGTCAGGAGCAGCGTGAACTGGACGTCCCGGACCGAAGCCCGGATCGTCTCCGTCCGGTCGGTGAGGATGGAAACTTTGACCGAGGGCGGGAAGGAAGCCGTCAAGCGCGGAAGCAAACGTTTAATGCGGTCAACGGTCTGAATGATGTTGGCGCCGGGTTGGCGCTGGATGTCGACGATGACGGCAGTTTTCTTGCCGACCCAGGCGGCTAACTGGTCGTTTTCGACCCCGTCGAACACGTTGGCAACGTCACTTAACTTTACCGGCGCGCCGTTACGATAGGCGACGATCAGCTTTTGGTACTGGGCCGCATCAAGCAACTGGTCATTGGAATTGATGCTGTAGGCTTGCCTGGCCCCGTCGAAGCTTCCTTTGGGCTCGTCGGTGTTTGCCTGGGTAATGATGTTGCGGAGATCTTCCGGGCCCAACCCGAGCGCGGCCAGGGATGAGGGGTTAAACTGGATACGGACGGCCGGTTTCTGGTCTCCTTCGATCGTGACGAGGCCGACGCCCTGGACCTGGCTGAGTTTTTGCGCCAGCAGCGTGTCGGCAAAGTTGTTGACCTGGGCGATCGGCAGAGAATCCGAGTAGATCGCCAGGGTCAAAATCGGTGTGTCGGCCGGATTCACCTTGTTGTAGACCGGCAGGTTGGGAAGATCGCTCGGCAGATAGCCCCGGGCAACGTTGATGGCCGCCTGCACATCCTGGGCAGCCACGTCGATGTCGCGGTTCAGGTTGAACTGCATCGTGATCGTGCTGACGCCGAAAGAACTCGTCGAGTTCATCGAGCTCAACCCGCTGATCTGTGCAAATTGCGTTTCCAGAGGCGTGGTGACCGCCGTGGTCATAACGTCCGGGCTGGCGCCGGGGTAACGGGTAACGACCTGGATCGTCGGAAAATCAACCGTCGGCAGCGACGAGATGGGCAGGAGAAAGTACCCGAGCAGCCCTAGCAGGATGACCCCCACCATGAGCAGGGACGTCGCGATCGGTCTTCGGATGAAGATCTCGGAAATGTTCATAGTCCTACGGGCCGCTTAATGAAAATGACGATGCGCCCCTCCGCTCTGGTTGGGCTGCTCGTTATTATCCCTTTGGTTCTGCTGGGAAGGGTTGGGAGTGCCGGCCGCGACAGGCGACCTCCCGGTATTCTGGGCCTGGTAGGTCTCGAGTTGACCCGGATTCGGGGTTTGCTGCGGAGCGGGCGCCTGGCTGTTTGCCGCCACCTGCTGGTCGTTGCCCGCACCGCCCGATTCGCGCCCTGACCGCCGGCCCGGACCGGCGGCTCCCGGCTGCGATTCATTCTGGTTGCCTGCCACCCGGGTCTCGCCCTGTTGCTGCTGTTGCTGCTGCTGTTGATCTGAACCGGCGTTCCGCTCGTTCTGGGCAAGGGTCTTGGCAGCCTGGCTGTTGGCCGGTACGATCTCGACCTTCATGTTCGGCTCGAGTTTATACTGGCCGTCGACGACCACCTGTTCCCCTTCCTGCAACCCTTTGTTGATCAGGGCCTGTTCCCCATCAATCTGCCCGACTTCGACCGGGCGCATTTCAGCCCGCTTGTCCTTGGTGATCACGTAAGCGAACGTCCCATTCGGACCCCGTTGCACCACCGAAGCCGGAACCACCAAGCCGTCCTTCTTCGTTTCCACCAGCAGGCGGGTATTCACAAACTGGCCGGGCCAGAGCTGATAATGAGCGTTATTGAAGTTCGCTTTCAGTTGGACCGTGCCGGTGGTCGTATCGATCTGGTTGTTGACCACCACCAGCGTACCGTCATCTTCAAGCTGCTGGCTCTGGGTTTCATCCAGGGCGATGACCTTAAGCGGCTCTTTGGCAAAAGCCTGGTTTATCCGGCCGACGTACTGTTGCGGCAGGGTGAAGATCACCGAAATCGGCTGCAGCTGCGTGATGGTCACGAGGGTCGAGCCGGGATTCACCAGGTTGCCTTCGTCCGTCTGCCGGATACCGCAGCGCCCATCGAGCGGAGCCGTTACCTGCGTGTAGCTCAGCTGCGTCTGGGCGTTATCGATGTTGGCCTGGTCTCCCTTGACGGTCGCATCCAGCTGATCGACGAGGAAGCGTTGCGTATCGTACGTCTGGTGATCCAGCACGCCTTTCTTAAAGAGGTCCGTATCCCTGTCCAGGAGTACTTTGGCGTTGTTAAGCTGGGCGACATCGGCATTTTTCCGGGCAACCGCCTGGTCGAGCTGGGCTTGGTAAGGGCGCGGGTCGATGACGCCCAGCACATCACCTTTTTTTACGTCTTGACCCTCTCGGAACTTTACCGAAACCAGGTAACCGCTGATCTGGGGATGGACCACGTCGGTGTTGTAGGCCTGCACCGTCCCGATGCCGTTAAGGTAAATCGGCACGTCCTTCTTTTCCACCGTGCCGGCCACCACCGGCGCGGGCCCCCCGGGGCCGCCGCGTCCGCCTTGG
>JAFAUY010000272.1 GCA_019243005.1 Verrucomicrobiota bacterium
CGCAGGCGCGACGGTTCGGCCAAAAGCCTTTCGGCGGCCGTCGCCGCGTTGGATACGGCGACAGCGGTGTCTCGCCGGAATTCGGCCATAGGCCTTTTCTCCTTGCCGCGCACGAGGTCGCCAAACGCCCGGAGGAATGCTGCTTCCGCCCGAAAGGCTGCGTATATGTGAGCAGGAAACCGGCGGACTTCCAAAGTCGGAAAGAGGAGGTAACCGCCCAGCAAGGCCACCACGCTTCCGATCATCGTATGGAAAATGCGTAGAAAACTGTCGGTGACCGTGCCGGGATGAGCCAGATCCAGCAGCAGCATGACGAGCGGGGTGAGGGCCATCGCAAACAGACCGTAATTGCGGTTCCGCAGGGTAAAAGTGGCGAAAGCCAGGCCGCCCACGCCGAGCACCAGGAGCCACGGGTCGCTGCAGAAAGAGATCAGCAACGCGGCCAGGAGCGCGCCCAGCAGCGTTCCGGTAACCCTCTGTGCGGACCGTTGCAGGGTCCCTCCAAAATTGGGTTTTAACACCAGGACGACCGTCATCGGAATCCAATACCCCCTGGCGATCTGGAAGGTGGAAGCCAGCAGCGCGGCAAAGGTGGTAGCGGCACCCAGCCGCAACGCGTGCTGGAAGCTGCTGGATCGAAGGGAAAGGCTGTTTCGAATTTCCGCAATGGGGTTAAAAGTTTGGGGCCGTGGCCCGAACCGGGCTTCGGGTGGCTCACGGTATCTCGAATGCCCGGACCTTAGTTCGGAGGCGATTTCCGCCAGCACGAGGAACTGTTCGACCAGATGCTTGATGGTCCGTACCAATTCCTTTCGTTGGAATGAAGCGGGTGAGCCCTGATCAGTCTTGAGATTCAGACGGGCTTCGAGCGTGCGAGCCAGGTTCTCAACACCCGACGCATCCACATTTTTGCCGCGCAACGCAATGGCTTCCGAGATCTCTCGTCCAAGCTCCGACATCGCATGGGTCAGGCTCTCGAGGTAAGGCCGGAACTCCGTGAACCAGGGTTCTCTCCCGACCAGGTTCACCATTTCGCGGAAGGCAACGAGGGTCTTGCCGAGATCGTCGAGCTGTTCAATCAAAAGGAGCAGTTGCATGCTCCGGGCCGTCGGCCCGGCGCGCCGTGCCCGGAGCGCGCCCCAAATATTCCGGCAACGCTCCAGGACGGTCATGAGGCCGTCATAAGCGGTGGCAAACTGAAAATTTGTCGCCGGCCGTTCAACGGTGGCAGCTCCCAGCCAGACGGCATCGGCCAGGTTCGCCAGCCTGGCACAGCTCATGGCCAGCGCCTGAAAAATCGGCGAATAAGCGCGCAGCGGCCACAACGCCAGGCACAGCAGGAGCGCCCAGCCCATGCCGATCAGACAGGCGATGAGCCGGGTCCCGTATTCACCGGGGGCGATGAGCGCAACGGAGGTGATAACGATGGTCGAACTCACCAGACCCGCTTGGGCGGCGGCGCTTCCGGCGACACCGATCAGGGCGGCCAGAAACACCCAGACGAACGTTCCTGCCACGTAATTCGTCGCGGACCAGGTCATCCAGATGCCAAAAAAATACGCCACGATGATCGTTACGGCGGATCCAGCAAGAGCGACGGCTTTCTGACGGTAGGCGCCTCCCAGGTCAGACGACAGGATCCAGAGCACCGCGAAGCCGGCCAGGATTCCCCAGGCCAGGTGGCCGGTCAGCAAGCCGATGGCCACCGGGGTGGAAATGCCGATCGCCGCACGAAGGCCCTCGGTCCACGCAAAAGCATTCAGGTTGGATTCTGAATGCAATGACACGAACGTTCGCCAGGCGCGTTGCCATCGGTGTGCGGGGGTTACGGCGTGCATCGTTGCTGGAATGCCACCTCTCCTGACACTCACCGGCCGAACGTGGCCTGCACTTTTAACGAGTCGCCGGCACCGATTCGCAGGTCGTGCAGGTGAATGGTCCCAAGCGAGACGGCTGCCAGCGGCAACTTGGTGTTGTTGAACCGTTCCAGATAGGGCCGGATCAGGTTTCCTGCCAGCCCTCCCACGATGCCCTCGCCTGCGCAGGAAAGGGCCGAGAGGGTTGCGTTTAACTCGTCGTCGACCGCCAGTTGTCCCTTCACCTCAACGGTCGCGCGGGCAATGAGCTTTTTCGCCGTCACCCGCGCCGCAATCGCCACCGAACGTTGATTGATCGGCACCAGGTCGAGTGCTGCGTTCTCAACGGCGACGCCTTGCTTCGCGGCGGCCGTTTTGGCCTCTGCGAGCAGCAGTGCCTCCAGATCGCCGCGGCTGATTTCGATCGCCACACGACCGGCCTCAGCGGCCGCAAGCACAAGCAGCGGGTGGCCCTCGTGGTCCCGGTCGTAATCGAAAGAAACGTCGCCGGCGCTAAGATCGAGGTGCATCCCCGCACCTCGAATACGGATCGGGTGCCCGAAAATTTCCAATTGTGACGCGTGCACGCCCGGTCGTCGTTGCCCTACACCCGCAGGCTTGGGAGGAGGCTGGCGGGCATCCGTCGCCGTGCCGCTCAAGTCAACCCGGATTCTATCCACCTCGGGGTAGTCCCTATCCTCAACCCGTACCGGCCTGCTTTCACCGGAAGGAAAGGTGAAAAGTGTCCGCAAAGATCTCAGCAAGGATGACTCGAGTTCCTGTGCGCTTTGCGGGAAATCGTTACCGGATAGATAAAACATGTTCAGGGTTCAGAGAAAATGTCACGAATGCCACCAATGAAGAAGGGGCAGGTGCCGGGTGTCGAGTGTCGAGTGACGGAATTGGTCTTCCCGCCGTGGCGCCGTGTGCCGGGTAAACGAGGCGTTATGCCCGCCGTGTGCCCTTAATCTGTCTAATTTGCGTAATCTGTGGATGTTTTATCTTTCTCTGCGTGTTCTGCGGATTCCGCCGCCCGCCCTCTTCCGCCATGACACCGTAAGAGCGTGTGCGGCGGATAATTGTCCTTTTCTGTGGATCGTTCCGGCGAATCCGTGGAACCTTAACTCAGACCCATGGCGATTATCACGATCGTGACAGATTTCGGCACGGAGGACTACTTCGCCGGAACGATTAAAGGGGTCATGCTCAGCCGCAATCCGCGGGCGGTGCTCGTCGACATCACCCACACCATCCCTCCCCACGACATCCTCGCGGGGGCCTTCACGCTGGGCGCTTTTTATCCCTATTTCCCGCCCGGGTCGATTCACCTGGCGGTGGTGGATCCGGGAGTAGGTTCGGACCGCCGGCCGCTGGTCGTCGAAGCCGGGGGGCATTTGTTTGTCGGACCGGACAACGGCCTTTTTTCCATCATCTTCGACCGTGACCCGGCCGCGCGCGTCCGCCACACCACCAATTCTGAGTATTTTCTCCCGGCCCGAAGTTCGACCTTCCATGGTCGCGACATCTTCGCGCCGGTCTGCGCCGCCTTGTCGCTCGGCGTCGTCCCGGAGCGGTTCGGCCCGATCGTGACCGATCCGGTCCGGTTTGAGTTTACGCAGGTTGAAGTCGCGCCGGACGGAACGATGCTCGGCTCCATCATTCACGTCGATCATTTCGGAAACTGCATTACCAATTTTGCCTGGGATCAGATCCGGGAGCGATCAAGGGGCCGGACCCTGAGTCTCCAGGTCAGGGAACTCGTGATTGATAGACTCCTAACCCACTACGGGGAGGCTTCCGGGCAACCGCTCGAACCTTTTTTGATCCCGGGCAGTGCAGGGTTTCTGGAGATTTCATTCTGGTGCTCATCCGCAGCACGGCAACTCAACGTCGCGGCCGGAGAACCGATCCGGCTGCTCGTGCGGTGATCAGCGCCGGGTGTCGGGCTCCGCCCGGTCCCCCGACGCTCGACACCCGGTACTCAGCCTACTGCATCTTATTCTGCTGCCAGGAAGCCTCCATGGACTTGGCGGCCTTCTCGGGCGTGGTGCGACCGTCCGCCAGATCCGCGCTCAGGTCATTAAACACCCGGCCGCTGTCGGGGCCCAGCAGTTGATCGATCGCGATCTCGATCCACTGCGATTTTTCGATTTCCTCTGCAATTGCCTTGAGGAACGGGTCCTTGATCGCCTCAGCCGTCCCTTTGACCGCCGGGATGTCCAACCCTCCTGCGGCCATCTTGGTCTGGATGTC
>JAFAUY010000103.1 GCA_019243005.1 Verrucomicrobiota bacterium
TCTTGACTCGTATTAAACGCGGTTGATGACCTTTCCGTGTGACGTACGCATCGGCCGAGATCGCCCCCAGAATAACCAATCCATACACGGATTGGATTTGAAGGGGATCGATGTGCACCAGAATAAGGGCGTTGTTGATCACCAGAAGCGTAATCGTACCCAGTAAGGCGCCGAGAACCGTTCCCGAACCGCCCCGAATGGCCACGCCGCCGACGACCACGGAAGCGATCACGGTTAGCTCGACCCCGAACGCCACCTGCGAGTCGACCGTTCCCAACCGGGAGGCCCAAAGCGCCCCGTCAAACCCGGCTAAAAGCCCGGCGAAACCAAACGCGGCCAGTATCCTCCTGGCGACCGGGATTCCAATCAGGCGGGAGCCGTCCGGGTTCGAGCCGATCGCAAGGAATTGACGACCGACCTCCAGGTAGCGGAGACCGATCGCGATCGCCGACACGATGGCCGCGGCCGCAAAGACGACGCCTGGAACCCCGAAGATTGAGGCCGTCGTGAGGTCGAGCCAGGCCTGGGGCACCTGGTCTGCGCTGATCTGTACCCCATTAGCCAAAAGGCTGTTGAAACCACGGAATAACGTAAGGGTTCCCAACGTGGCCACGATCGCCGGAATCCGGCCGTAAGCGATGATCGCCCCATTGATCAACCCACACAGCGAGCCCACGGCGCACGCGATCAGGATGGCGACCGGAATCGGCGTCTGGGGTGCCGCCTTCAATACCATGGCGGAAACGTAGGCCGAAAGGCTGATCACGGAGGCGACCGAGAGATCGATATTTCTCGTAATCAGAACGAGCATCTGCGCGACCGTAACGATGCTGAGAAGGGCTACATCCATCGACAGCGCTTTGAGGTTGGACACGCCCAACATTCTCGGATTCAAAATGGTAGCCGGAATGATAATCATCAGGATGGCGACGACCAACCCCACCTCACGCCGGACCAGCAGAAGGTCGCGGAGGCGTCGCGGGCTCCGCCCGGCCGGCTTCGGCTTTCGAGGCGCCGCATCAGGTCGTGCGGGCTCCTGACCCGCTGGGGGGTCGATCACGGTGGTCTCGGCCGTCGCGACGCGCATGATGCCTTCCTGCGTTGCGTCTTTTGCCAGGAATTCGCCGGTGACGACTCCCTCCCGAAAGACAATGATCCGATCGCATCCGCCGATAAGCTCCGGCAATTCGGACGAAATTACGATGATGGCCGCCCCGTCCTTCGCAAGGCTTGCAATCACGGCGTGAACTTCGGCTTTGGTCTGAACGTCCACCCCTTGCGTCGGCTCATCAAAAATGAAAATGCGCGGTTCCGTCGCGAGCCACTTTGAAAGCACGACCTTCTGCTGGTTTCCTCCCGACAGCTGCTGCACGGGCTGATCGTAGCCGCTGCACCGCACTCGCAGGCGATTCAGATGAGGTTCAACCAGGGCAAGTTCACGCGCGCCTTCCACGAAACCGAACGGGGCGGCCTGGTCTACCACGGCCAGAACGGCATTCGTCAGGATAGAAAAGTCCATCACGAGGCTCTGCCCCATCCGATCTTCCGAGACGTACGCGATACCCGCTTCCAGTGCGTCCTTAGGCGTCGCAAACGAAACCGGTTTTCCGTGAAGCAGAATTCTTCCGGCCGTCGGTTGGTCGATTCCAAATAAGACTCGCGCGATCTCCGTTCGCCCACTTCCGACAAGCCCCCCGAAACCCAGGATTTCGCCCGATCTGACGGTGAACGAGACGTTTTCGAACATCGTCCCTCTGGAAAGCCCCTCGACGGCCATAACGACTTTGCCCGGCAGATTGGACCGCTTCGGGTAAAGGTCAGCCAACGGCCGGCCCACCATCAATTGAATCGCACGGTCCCGAGGCATTTCGCCGACCGGCGCCTCGCCGATTACCTTGCCGTCACGCAACACCACGACCCGGTCAGAGACCTCGTAGATTTCTTCCATTCGATGGCCCACGAACATCATGGCCACGCCGCGTTTCCGCAGGTCGTCCACGACGAGGAAAAGCTGATCGACCTCGCGACGAGACAAGGCCGCGGTCGGCTCGTCCATGATCATGATGCCGGCCTTAACCGCCAGCGCTTTTGCGATTTCGACCAGCTGCTGCTCCGACGTCCGCAAGCTGCTGAGCGGCGCACGAGGATCGGCCTGTAACCCGACGATTTTTAGCAGCCGGTGCGTTTCCGCAAGCATTCCATCGTGATCCAGGAGGCCCAAAAATCCCTTTTTCGGGTGCCCCATAAAAACGTTCTCTGCGATCGACAGGTCTCCGAAAAGACCCGGGTGCTGGTGCATGACGGCGATGCCGCGGCGCTGTGCGTCCGACGGCGAACGCAAGTGAACGGGCTGCCCTTCGAGGTAAACGTGTCCGGCAGTCGGAGAATGGACGCCGGCAAGGACCTTTACGCACGTGCTCTTGCCGGCTCCATTTTCCCCTAGCAGGGCGAGCACTTCGCCCGAACGCAATTCAAAAGAAACTCCTTGGATGGCGACGGTAGCGCCGAACGCCTTCGTCACCTCATAGAGGCCACCAAGCACGAGTCCCCGCTCCATGGCTCCTTCATCGCCCGGCTGCCCCGATGATCCTGGCGTGGTTGCAGCGCGGGAAGATTGTGAGGCCAAGGGAACTGTCGATGGGTTCTTTCCTGTTTTCACTTAAGGGGGGTACGCGGGGGGGAAACGCTTTTACACCTCGTCAAATGATCCTGCCTGCGCAGTCAATTCAAGCTCATCTGTTAATCGCGTGGTCGATTGCGCCGCGCATCGAGAATGTACCACCATTTTCAATGCGGGTTGAAACGCGCGGCGGGATATTCCATGCTCAATTCCGCGTGAGCACGGCGATTCTCGAAGCAGGTCCGTTCCGGCCGGATCGGGTGAGGGATTCGGCGTGGCGCGAGCGTTTACGCCAGGCCGGCTTCACCGAGCGTGCGGTCGGGCAGGTGCTGGAAGGCAGAACGGACCGCAACATTGACGTGCCCTGCGCCCTCCGGCGCACGGCTGAGCCTTCGCCGCTGCACGTCCTGATCCGCACATTCATCTTAGGCATGCCCATGAGCCAGGACGCCGTGCGCGCCGCCGTGTCGCCGGTGGACGTCGAATGGCTTCGGGAGGTGGGTTTGATCCAATGCGCGGGCGGCGGCGTGCGGGCCACGGCGCGCTTGTTGCCCTGGCGTGATCTGGTTTTGCTGAGCGATTTCCTTCCGCCACACGGCCAGGCGCTGCGGTCGGATTTTGTTATGAGCGGTGCCAGCCCTTCCTCCCTTTCGCTAACCCGGCTGACTATTCGCCATCGGGTCAGCACGGCGCTCGATTTGGGCACGGGCGCGGGCATTCACGCGCTGCTGGCCGCGGCCCATGCGGAGCGGGTCGTCGCCATCGACATCAACCCCAGGGCCCTCAATTTTGCGTGGATGAACGCGTGCCTCAACGGGATCGGTAACGTGTCCTTCAGGCAGGGGAGCTTTTTCGAGCCGGTGGCCGACGAGCGCTTTGACCTCATTGTGGCCAATCCACCCTTCATCATTTCGCCCCAATCGCGCCTGATGTTTCAGAATCCTGGGCTGGGCAGGGACGCGGTTTCGGAGTTGGTCGTACGACAAGCGCCGGCACATCTCAACGAGGGCGGCGGCGCGGTCTGCCTGATCAGTTGGACGCACGAGAACGAAGGGGATTGGGAGGCGCGCCCCTGCCGCTGGGCGGCGGGGAAGGGCTGTGATTTCTGGCTTTTACGCGCGACCAGCGAAAGTCCGCTTGATTACGCGGCGCACGCGCTGCGCCAAACCGAAGAAACCCAGAGCACGCGGTACGCCGAACAACTCGACGCCTGGGTCGAGTATTACCGCCAACAGAACATCGCGCGTCTCGCGCTGGGCGCTGCGATTTTGCGAAAACGCCGGGCAAGCCGGCACTGGGTGCATTGTGAGGATTTGGCTGGAGCCACCCTGTCGACTGACGCCGGCGAGCAACTTCAGCGGGTGTGCGAGGCAGAGGATTTTCTGGCCGGTTCCAGCGGCGAGGAGGAGTTGCTCGATTGCCGCGTGGTTTTGCATCCGGACCATGTGCTCGAACAGAGGCTCGTGGCCGGCCAGGAAGGCTGGGCCAACCGGTCGTTGGTGCTTCAGGCCGCGCACGGCCTGGAGAGGCGTGTGGCGATTGATGGGCGCGTGTTGGCGTTTCTCTCCCATTGCGATGGAAAGCGAACGCTTCGCGAATTGATCGCGGAGGTGGCCGCGCAAGCGGCGGTTGATTTCGCGACCGCCAAGGTCTCCGGTCTGCCTCTGATTTGCCGGCTGCTTCGGGCCGGTTTCCTGGTCGTTAGGCCCCAGGGGGACTCCCCTCCGGCGGCCGGCGCAGCACCGCGGCGGCCGTAAACACCCGTCGCTAGCCTGCCTCGACCACGCCGGCGGCGCTCCGGCTCGCCGCAGCATCGCCAGCGAACACGGCAGCGGGGAACAACTCATACCATTCATACGGTTGTAGCGGTGTAAAGCGGGCGGGGGAAGGGCGCTACCCCGCTTCGCAGGAGGGTTGAACCGGTCTTTGTCCTGGAGGGGTAGCGGATAGCAGGCCGGCACTGCCGTGTTATCCCGAGAATGGGTGTAACGCAGCAAACGAATTTGGCGTGTATTTTTCCCTCGAAGCGAGTGCTCATCGTCTGATTCCCCGAGAAGGTTTACGGATAATTGGTGAGGGGAATCCCTAATCGCTTGATAGCTTAGATCGATGCGGATAGATGCGGACGTTGCGGCCGAATTTCCGGGATTGATTGTTCGACCGGAACTCGTCACCATGCGGTACCCCCCAGTCCATGTGGTCACAAGTCTACGATCCGTTCGGGAACGCCTTCGTTTCGACCTTGGTGGCGGCGCTCCCGATCGCCGTGCTCCTCGGCGGAATCGGTCTCTTTCGTCTTCAGGCTCACGTTGCCGCCTTCCTGGGCCTGCTCAGCTCCTTGCTGGTAGCAACCCTGGCCTTTCGTATGCCGGCCGGGATGGCGGCGGCAGCTGCCCTGGCCGGCGCAGCCTACGGCTTCCTGCCGATCGGCTGGATCGTGCTGAACGTCATCTTCCTCTATCAACTGACGGTTGAGAAGGGCTCATTTGGCGTCCTGCAGGAAAGTATCGCCTCACTTACGCCTGATCGCCGCCTCCAACTCGTTCTCATCGCCTTTAGCTTAGGCGCCTTCTTCGAAGGCGCAGCCGGCTTTGGAACCCCGGTGGCAGTGACCGGGGCGATGTTGATCGGCGTCGGCTTTCGGCCGTTGCAAGCCTCGGGTCTGTCGCTCATCGCCAATACCGCTCCCGTGGCGTATGGAGCCCTCGGTACCCCCGTCATTGCGCTGGGCGCCGTTACCGGCCTCGATCTTCATGAACTCTCCGGTATGATCGGGCGACAGTTGCCGCTTTTTTCTTTGATCGTACCCTTTTGGCTGATCTGGTCCTTCGCCGGTTTCCGTGGCATGCTCCAGGTCTGGCCCGCGCTGCTGGTGGCCGGGGTTGCTTTTGCCATCCCTCAATACCTGATCTCCAACTTCCACGGCCCCTGGTTAGTCGATGTCGTCGGCGCACTCAGTTCATTGGCCGCACTCACCCTGTTTCTGCGGGTCTGGCAACCTCGGGAGATCTGGCGATCGGTCAGCCGCAAGGAAGAACACTCCCGACGGGTTCAAGGCAGTGTTCCAATCGCGCCGGCGCCCGTTGATGTTCATCGTCCGGCGTCAGGAAAGCAACCCCGCCCCGGCGTCGTACCGTCGGAGGTGATCAAGGCCTGGTCGCCGTGGATCGTTCTCAGCCTTTTTGTTTTCCTATGGGGTTTGCCGCAAGTGAAAGCCTTCCTGGACGGGCTCTGGCTGCCGAAGGTTCCGGTCCCGGGGTTGCATAACCTGGTGCAAAAGGTTCCGCCCGTGGTGCCGAAACCGGCCGTGGAAGCCGCGATTTACAGTTTCACGCTCCTATCCGCAACCGGCACCGGCATTCTGCTGGCGGCATGCGTGGGCGGTGTCACGATGGGCTATTCCTTGCCACAGTTGGCGCACGCTTTTGGACGCACTTGTGTGCGCGTGCGCTTTTCGCTTTTAACGATCGTTTGCATGCTGGCGATCGGTTACGTCACGCGCTATTCCGGCACCGACGCGACCCTCGGCCTGGCGTTCGCCCACGCCGGCAGTTTTTATCCCTTCTTCGGGGCC
The DNA here is from genome assembly GCA_019243005.1 of Verrucomicrobiota bacterium. Lineage (GTDB taxonomy): Bacteria > Verrucomicrobiota > Verrucomicrobiia > Chthoniobacterales > JAFAMB01 > JAFBAP01. The sequence continues at coordinate 6,195 of JAFAUY010000103.1, forward strand.
CTGCTGGGCTGGTTAGGCGTGGCTCTGACCGGATCCGACACCGCCTCGAACGTGCTCTTCGGCGGCCTTCAGAAGGTCACCGCCCAGCAGATCGGACTCAGCCCGGTTCTGATGGCGGCGGCGAACAGTTCCGGCGGGGTCATGGGCAAGATGGTGGATGCGCAAAGCATCGTCGTGGCCTCGACCGCCACGCAATGGTACGGTCATGAGTCTGAGATCCTGCGCTACGTCTTCTTTCACAGCCTGGCGCTGGCCGCGCTCGTCGGGTTCCTCGTGGCGGCGCAAGCGCATCTTTATCCGCTTACCCTGCTCGTGCATTGAATGGAGCCAACGGACATCGCATAGCCCGCGCGTAACCCGCACCCGGCCGGATCAGCGCTTGAGAGAATTTACCCCCCAGGAGCAGATGGCGGCGAGCGCCACGCAACCCGCCGCCAGGCCGGCGCACTTCCATTCAACTCCGCCGCCGGGCTGCCACGGATGCCAGAAAGCCAGGCACAGGAACACCGCCGCCAGGAGGGCCAGCCCCCGGATGAGTAACAGGAGCAGCGTTTCCGGTCTCAGCGGTTCTTTCGGCATGCCAAAGACTCTCGCGGCAGGTCGTGCTCCGCAACTGGATGAGCGAAAAAGGGGAGAATTTGGCAGGCCGGCCGCTGCGGACTTCCTCCTGCAGGCCGGCCAAGCCTTTTTGTTCGAACGTTTGGACCCAGTAAGCCACCGTGCGCGGCGCCTCGCCCAGCAATTGGGCCACTTGGCAGCAGTTCATGCCTCGAGCCACCAGTAAGACGCCGTGCAGCCGGTGGTCATACCGCGCCTTCTGGGAACGACGGATTTTATCTTGCAGGCCCAAAATGACATTCCCCGCATCGGCAACGGTAGCGGTCCTCATGCCGGAACGATCATCACCCCTCACTTCG
>JAFAUY010000163.1 GCA_019243005.1 Verrucomicrobiota bacterium
AAACCGGCCTTCAGAGAAACCCGGTCCGGGATGGTATCCTAGCGGCGACTTTTGAGGCGTCGTGATTTGGAAACACGCGACGATTCGCCGCTTTGCTTTGACGACGGTCAGACGATTCGGTGACGGTAACAAAATTGCGGTGATTGATTAAGGGGGAGATAGGGTCGGTCGATTCCGCAAGGTGGGCGTGACCAGCAACATCAGTTTTATCTTACCGTCTCCGACGCAGCGGTCGCCCTTTGCGAAAGCTGGTTGTCGTCCCTTTTGACGGGCCGGCTGCCGGTCTTCTCCGGGAGCCGGGTAAAAAGGTGTTGCCACTCGGCCCTGAGCCATTTGCGCAGTCCAAGACGGATGAATTTGAAGCTCGTGTGGTCCGGACTGAAACCGGGAAGCAGAAGCCGGCGGTCCAGGTTGGCGGGGCCATAAACACCGGCCGCACGCCGCCGTTTGGCGATTACGGCCAACCGGCGATTGTAGAATCGCATGAACCTGCCCACCGTGGAGCCAATCGGTCCGGTATAGGGAAAAATGGTGTAACGTTTCGGGCAGCGGCGATAAACCTGGCGCACCGGGCCCATAAAGTAGCAGCCCACATCAAACAGGAACGCGATCGTCATGAGCTCGGCATCGCCCATGTAATAATACTTGTCTTTGTAGACCCCTTCGAACCAGGTGCGAAACTGCTCCTGGTAAGAACGATTGTAAGCATCGCGCCGGGCCGAAACATCACGGCCCGACAACGCTTCTGTCACCAGATCAACGGCCGCACTGACCGTAAACGCCACCATGTCAAGCCCCGGACTGTAAAGGGGATCCAGGAAACCGGCGGCGTCGCCCACCAGAATCCAACCGTCTCCCATCGTCTGCTCGCTGTAGAAAGGAAGCTGCGAATAGGCGCGGACGTCGTTCTCAATGTGCTGTGCGTCGGCAAAGAGTTTCCGGCCCAGCGGGTGGGTGAGCAGGTGAGCTTTCAATCGGTCCGCCAGGCTCGGACCGGGGGGCAGTTCGTAAAGCCGGCTGTCGTAAACAATCCCGACGCTGAAATCTCCGCCGCGGAGCGGGATAATCCAGACCCACCAGCCGTACCCCATGAGGTGGTTGGTCGCCCACTGCCGCATGACCCGGCAGGGATGGGTAAAGTCGGGGCTTTCATCCCAGAGTTGCAGGCCATCCAGGTCGGTCACGCCCTTAAAACGTGCCCAGACCGCGTTGGTCGGATGCGATTCAAGGGGACGGAAAAGCTTTAGTTTTCGCGCGATGACGGACGCACGACCCGTCCCGTCAATGACCCACCGGGCCGTCACGGTGCGGATTTCTTCGCCGACGCGCACGGTGATTTGATTCCGGTCCGCACCTCCCAGAGTGAGATCTTTGATTTTTGCAGGGCGCCAGAGCTCACAGCCGGCTGCCGTGGCTTTCTCCAGGATCACTTGGTCAAGCTTGGCACGGTCCAGCTGAAAAGTGGGAAGCCGCGTCTGGTACAGCGGGCCGAGTTCGGTACAACGGTTGAAGGCATCAACCGGTTGCTGGCAAAACCAAAAACGCAGTCCGGATTTCGTCAACTGCTCGTGACCGAGGTGCTGGGCCAGGTTGAGCACCCGGCTCAGAAAGCTGGCGCTGACTTCGCTGGTCGATTCCCCGACTTTACGGTCAAATTCGGTCGACTTTTCGATGATCAAGACGCGCAAGTCAGGGTGCTGATGCTTTAACAAAAAAGCGGCAGAGGCACCTGCTATCGCGCCCCCGATCACCGCGACGTCAAAGGTAAACTGCATGCTCGACGGAGCATTCCGTGCCCGGGTCAATTAATCAAGCCTATTGTGCAGGGTGCACGGCGCCGCGCGCGCCGGTTGCTCCCGCATGCGGAAGCGGACGCCGCGGCGGAGAATGCTGCGCCACCGTTGCAGCCAACGAATTTGGCCTCGCGTTTGCCGTTGGCGCCGGATCGTCCTAAAAACCCTGATGACGTGCACGGTTTGGGACGAAGGGCAGTGGATGGAACGGGCGAGGCGGCACCGTCTCCGTCTCGAACCCTATGTGCTGCCGGCCCTGGCGCGAAAGTCGCGCCAGGAAAAACATCCCGTTCACGATTTCCTGTTCGAATATTATTCATTCCGGCCCGGTTCGCTGTTGCGCTGGAGCCCCGGCCCGGGCGTGCTCCTCGGCGGCCCGCGTGCGGGTCCGGCGTTTGCGGGAAGAAAAGGGTTTATCCAGGTCGCGGACGGCGTCCGCCTTGCGCCGTTTCCGGCCGCGCGCCTCGATCACCTTCAGTGGGCTACGCGCTTTCTGGAAACCACCAGTACGCGGCCGCCCGCCTTTGCTTGCCTCGGCTTGCATGAGTGGGCGATGGTTTACCGTAGCCCGACGGTGCGGCACCCTCAGATGAGTCTCCGGTTGGCTGCCGGCGAGCTCGAACGGGTATTGGAGGAACAACCGCTAGGTTGCACCCATTACGATGCCTACCGTTTCTTCACCGGCGCTGCCCGGCCACGAAACGAGCTGGCCTTAAGCCGCGAGACCACGACCCTGCACGACCAGCGCGGCTGTATCCATGTAAACATGGATCTGTACCGGTTCGGTTACAAAATTTACCCGTGGTTGCCGGGCGAATTGCTGGCTGATGCTTTTCTGCTCGCAGTCGCCGCCCGGGAAATCGATATGCGGGCCAGCCCGTATGACCTGAGACCGCTGGGGTATGAACCGATTCCGCTCGAAACCAGCGCGGGCCGGGGTGAATACGTCCGCTTACAGCGCCAGTTGGCGGAAAGAGCGCAGCCGGTGCGGGCAGGCGTGTTGGCGGCTTACCGCACCCTGCTGGAAACGTTTCGGTAAAAGCGAAAGGTCCCCAATCACTTTCCCAAACGAGCCGCCGCCAGGGCGCGGTAGCGGTGGTCCTGCGCGTCAACGGGCTTCAGCTCCAGGACCTTTTGCCATTGCTCTCTGGCCGCCGCCGCGTCACCCATCGCTTCGAGAACTTTGGCGTATTCGGCATGGTGGATCGTACGGTTTGGCGCCAGCGCGATCGCTTTTTTGAAATTCTCAACGGCCTCTTCCTTGGACGCAGGTGGAAACTGCCCATAGACCACCTGCACCAGACCGCGCAGGACGGGGTTGGTGGTCGCCATTTCGAAATTCCAGCGTGCCAGAATCAGGTGCCCGTAATCGTTGGAGGGTTCCAGCTCCAGGCCACGCGTGACTTCGTGGTAAACCCGTTTGGAGTATTCGACCCGGGTGCGACCGTCCACCATCTCACACATCTCCCCATAGGCCGCAGCCAGGGCGATGTGAGCCTGCGGATCGTTGGGAAGTTTTTGCACGGCCTCCTCGCCCAGCCTGACGGCCAGTTCCCCGTAAATTTTCCGCTCGCCGGGGACGTTTGTGTCCTCGATCTTCCAGCTGTACAGGCGGCTGAGTCGCTTTTCGATTTGGGCGTCACCGTGATCCTGGTTTTCGGCCCGTTTGAGGATCTCGATTGCGCGGTCGGTTTCGCCAGCTTGCTCGGCTTGATCCGCCTGTCCAAGGTAGGCGGAGAGATCTGCTCCTGCGAGTCTGGCCAGCAAAGCGAAACTGAACCCAAGAAGGTATAGGTGCTTCATTTGATTTTTGATCCAACGTCTGATGAATGTCCAACTAGCAAGAAAATTGACGGCGCTGATTGGTTTCTTCGGTGTACTGCTGGGCGCCTTCGGCGCCCACGCATTGCGTCCCGGTCTGGAGGCAGCCGGAATGATGCCAATCTGGCAGACGGCAGTGCTCTACCATCTGATGCATGCTGTGGCCCTCTTGGCCGTTACCGGGCGGGCCGCCGTTTCACGATTGACCTTCTGGTCTTTTTCTCTCGGTATAATGGTCTTCAGCGGTTCATTGTACCTTCTCGCGCTTACCCGCATTTCGGCGCTTGGGGCAGTGACGCCCCTGGGTGGATTCGGGATGCTGCTGGGATGGTTGTCCTTGCTCTTCAACAAGCCCGATAACGTTCGTTGAAGTGTGCGGGTCCCGGGCAAGGTACCGCTTCATCCACGGGCTTAACGCTCAGCGCACTTCGGCGGCTGCTTCCCGCTGGTACTGGCGGTCCTCATCGTCCTGCGGCGGGAGCTGGAGCACCCTGCGCCACTCGGCTTTTGCTGCCTGACCCTGGCCAGTCTTCTCCAAGGCTTTGGCGTACTCCGCGTGGTAGCCGATGTTATTCGGCGAGATCGTGATGGCTTTGTTAAAGTATTCGAAGGCTTGCTCTTTCGACGCCGGAGGCAAATCCCCGTAAAGGATCTTTGCGATTCCGGCCAGAATCGGGTTCAGCGTCGCCATCTCAAAGTTCCAGCGCGCCAGGACTTCATATCCATCATCGAGTTTTGGGTCCAGTTGGATCGCTCGTTCCGCCTCCGATTTTACGTACTTCGAGTACTCCATTTTCGTCCGGTTATCGACGAAGTCGGCCATCTTGCCGTAAGCAATGGCGAGCGCGAGGTGCGCCTTTGCATCGTAGTTTGCCCTCGCTACGGCGCGCTGCGCGTAGGTTAACGCCTGTTTCGCGAGCGCTTTCTGTTCCTTATCCGGCGCGCTATCCACCATGTCCGCGTAAACGTTGGAAAACCGGTAGAGCACGGATGGGTCGTCCGGGTGAGTCCGATCGAGCTTCTCCAGGAGTTCGAGGGCCGCCTTTAGCTCGCCGCGATCCTCAAGCTGGTCAGCCCTGGCCAGGGCAGATCCGAAATCCTCGGCAAAAGCGGACAGGGCCGGGAAGATAAGCAGAAGAAAGGGGCAAAGCAGGCGGGCACTGAAAAAGGCTTGCATAACTAAGTAATACAGGGCGCAGTTCAAATGGATAATTTTTTACATCCGACGAGAAAATAATCCCTTTGGCCCGCACCTCGACCCATCCGGATTGCGGGCCAAAGGGGTGATTTATACCTGCGGGAAAATGACCTTTTTGATCCGCCACCCGTATCAAGGTATCACGGAGCGCTCACCTTACCGGTAAGCTGCATGGGGCCGAAGGGCGCAAGTGATGGGTGCACGCGGGGAACGGGGGCGCGCCGATGGAGCCCCGCGGCTGACCGCCGCGGCGCTGGGCCAATTTTTATGGCATTAGGTTAGAGCGATCTGCCGTTCCCAGCGATTTGTTGGGCCCGCTGGAACCGTTCAACGGTTAACTCCCGTTCGCGGTTATGGTCCACCATGGGCAGGGGGTAATTTTTGGCCAGGTGGCTTTCTGGAGGTCGCATGAGGTCTGCAGGCTTCACGTCGCGGAGTTCAGGTACCCATCCCTTAATGTAAATGCCGTCGGGATCGTAGCGCTTGGTCTGGGTCCACGGATTCTGGATCCGGAAGTAGGGAGCCGCATCCGCCCCCGTCCCGGCGCTCCATTGCCAGCCGCCGTTATTGGAGGCGATTTCACCATCAACGAGCTTTTGGCAAAAGAATTGTTCGCCCCGCTTCCAGTGTACGTGCAGATCCTTGGTCAGGAACATGGCCGTGATCATGCGCACCCGGTTATGCATGAAGCCGGTCGCCAGCAATTCGCGTATGCCGGCGTCAACGATCGGGAAACCTGTGGCGCCCTCGCACCAGCGGCGCAGAGCGGCCTCGTCGTCGTTCCAGTCCAGCGCACCGAGGCTGTCGACGAAATCTCGATGCAGCACTTCGGGGTAATGCCAAAGGATCTGCATGTAGAATTCGCGCCAGACGAGTTCATTGATAAACATCCCGACGCTCCGGCGCTGGGCGGCATCGCTGCATCGCATAAGGTTTTCCGCTGCGGCCAACACTTGGCGTGGTGAAAGCGTGCCCCAGCGCAAGTCCTGCGACAGCCGCGAATTCGCCGCTGCGGCCGGCAGGTTACGTTTCTCGGCGTATCCGAAAATCGGACCATCCAGAAAGCGTTTGAGGCGGGTTCGCGCCGCTTTCTCGCCCGGCTCGACGATGCTGGCTTCGGGTTGCAGGTTCCAGTGCGCAAGGGTGGGAAGCGGTTCAGTGCGCACATCCGCCGGGGTGCGCAACCGGCCGATCTTCGGTAATACGGCCGGGCGCGGGACGCTCTGCCAGGCACGCGCGTAAGGAGTAAAAACGCGGAAGGGCTGCCCGGACTGAGTTAAGACGGCGTCAGGGGCTTGAACCGTCACGTCGAGGAACCGGCGGAATTCGATGCCCCAATCTCGCGCGCTCTTTTCCAAGCGGCTTTCCAACGCCACGTCGAAAGGGTCTATCCCGCGGTTGGTATAAAGGGCTTCCGCGGAGACTTCTTTAATCAGGCGTTCGAGTTCCGCGCAGGGTTCGCCGGCGCGGATGATCAGGCGTCCCCCGAGTTGGGCCAGATTTTTGGCCAGTGAATCCAGGCATCCGCACAGGAATTGCTGGCGGTTCGGGCCGGTCCAGGGATGATGCCCTTTCCAGGTCGACACGATGAAAAGAGGAACCACCTCTTCGGCATCTTTGCAGGCGTGATAAAGGGCGGTATTGTCCGAAATCCGAAGGTCGCGGCGAAACCAGTGGATGGCGCGTTTCATCAGGGACGTTACGCGCGTGACGCTGCGGCGGTTGAATTGCTCATAAACCGGTTGACAGCCCCAAGGGGCAAAGTTAGTTTCCCGGCTCTTTTTGGAAGCACTTTATGAAGACGTTTTCAGCCAAAGCGAGCGAGCTAGAGCGTAAGTGGTACATCATTGACGCCAAAGATCAGCCGCTGGGCCGCGTCGCCGTCAGGATCGCCAACGTCCTCCGCGGTAAGAACAAGGCGATTTTTACGCCGCATGTGGATACGGGTGATTATGTGGTGGTCATTAACGCCGAAAAGGTCTGGCTCGGGGGTAAGAAGGAAACCCAAAAGGAATACATGAGCTTTTCGGGTTACGTGGGGGGCCACAAGTCGGAAACGGTGCAACAACGGCGTCAGCGCCGTCCTGAGCTTCTCATTGAGCACGCCGTCAAAGGGATGATTCCACACAACCGTCTTGGCCGCCGCATTTTTACGAAACTGAAAGTTTACCGGGGCGACCAACATCCTCACCAAGCGCAACAGCCGATTCCTCTGAACTGAACCGATTGTCATTATGCCTGAAGTTTTTGCCGCCACAGGTCGCCGTAAGA
>JAFAUY010000189.1 GCA_019243005.1 Verrucomicrobiota bacterium
GTACTGCTACGGACGCGGTGTTCCCCAAGACTATGGCCGGGCTCATGACTGGTACCAAAAGGCCGCCGAGGCAGGTAACGCGGGGGCCATGGCCAACTTGGCCGCGCTGTTCCAAAAGGGCTGGGGAGGCGTCCAGGATTACGCCCAGGCGCGCCAGTGGTACCAAAAGGCCGCTGACGCCGGTAACGCCGAGGCCATGTACAACCTGGGCTGGCTATATCGGAAAGGCTGGGGCGGACCCCAGGATTACGCCCAGGCACGCCAATGGTACCAAAAAGCCGCCGAGGCCGGCAACACGTCCGCCATGTATAGCCTGGGCGGGCTTTACCGGAACGGCCAGGGTGGACCCCGGGATTACGCCCAGGCGCGCCAGTGGTTCCAGAACGCCGCCGAGGCCGGCAACGTATCCGCCATGTGCAACCTGGGCCTGATGTACCGGAACGGCTGGGGCGGACCCCGAGGTTACGCGCAAGCGCGCCAGTGGTTCCAAAAGGCCGCCGAGGCCGGCAACGCGTATGCCATGAGCAGCCTGGGCGAACTGTACCGGAACGGCTGGGGCGTGCCCCGGGATTATGCCCAGGCACGCCGGTGGTTTCTAAAGGGCGCTGAGGCCGGCAACGCGGATGCGATGGCCAACCTGGGCTACCTGTACCATAACGGCTGGGGCGTGCCCCGGGATTATGCCCAGGCGCGCCAGTGGTATCAGAAAGCCGCCGAGACCGGTAACACCATCGCGATGTACAACTTGGGCCTGCTGTACCGGAACGGCCAAGGCGTTGCCCGGGATTACGCCCAGGCCCGTGAGTGGTTCCAGAAAGCCGCTAACGGCGGCAACGCGGATGCCAGGCAGGCGCTCTCGCAGCTTCCCGCAAAGCAGGGTCGACGGTTGTGGTGGTGGCCATGAGCTATGTCCTGGAGACCGGCCGCAGGGTAGACCCGCCGTCCATCCCGGGGTCGTGCAGGAGGGCCGGCGAAACGACCCGCGCCAGAACAACCGGTTGCTGCCGGGCTTTTACCTCACTCCGGCGCGCTTTACCCTGCGCCGCCAACCCGCTGAGCTGTTCCGCGCCGTCCGGAAACCATTCGGACAACCGCCGCTTTGCCAAGTTCACGTGCAGCACTTCATCCGCCCAGTCGTAATCCTGGAACGTCGTCATCAGGGCATGACGGGCGGCATCCCTGCAAAATTCCCACTCTCCGCGCTTTCCGACCGGGTATTTCATTTGTCCCCCTTCAATCTCCAATCCGAGCGTGGCGTACTGCTCCAGCGGCGTGGCCTCCATGCAGTAGACGCTCTCGTAATCCCGCATCGGTATGGCGTCCCTCGAGCCGAACGTCGACTCGATGGCGGCCTCGCCCATCAGCGAATGCCGGACCTCGTCCCAAAGATGGCGCGAAACGTCGAAGTAAAATTCCCACGGCATGCCCGGCGTTTCACAAAGCACCAAGCTTAAGCCCTCCGCCACGTTGATCTCCGAAAAACGGATTCCCATCATGTAGGTAAGGTGCGCCTCGACTTCCTCCATGGCCGGTTTCACGTAATCCCATACCCGCGGACAAGAACCGTCCCGGCCGGGTTGCCGGCGAATTCTGAACGGCTCGATCGACCGCTGGCGCGGAGGCAGCTCGGACCGGGGGTGCGCTCCTCCCCACCCTCCGGCGGCGCTCAAGTATGGGCCCAGCAGGTCTGCCGCGGAGCTTCCGGGTGCTTGCGGGCCAACCTCGGCGAGACACGCCTCCAGCCGCTCGACGGCCGGACGGAGTGAACTCGCAAATGAGTCCAGCAGGTCACAGGTCGGCGCGTCCGCGAGCGGATTGGTGGTGCCGCGATAGCCGCGGTAGGCCCCTTCCAAACCCGCATGCAACCAATGCAGAATCGTCGCCACCTCCAGGTCGTTGCCCGCGTGCATCGCCTCGTCGGCGAGGATTTCCAGCGCAGGATCGGGAACGCCGTCAATTTTGATTTTCGGCGTGCGCAACTCGCGCAAGCGCCCGCGCAACGCGTCTGCACGGCTTGCGGCCTGGTATTGCAAGCGGCCGAGATAAACTTTCAGGTCACGGTCGCAGACCCCAACCATGTGGGCGGCACAGAAAAACATGAGGCGTTTCTCAAGGTACGCGAAGCGAACGAGGCGCCCGGCGGCCTCCGGGACGCTGAAGCCGGGCTTTCTGACATCGCCGAGAGCAGCGAACTTAAGGGTGTTCATGGGATAGGAAATTCATCGGAAAACTATTTGCCTTCATCAGCCGGCATGCAGTTCTTCTCCTCGATGCAGGCGCAGCGCAACGGCGACCGGCTGGCCGGAACTGCGCGTCGTGGGACAATGCGCCGCCAGATGCCGCGCAACCGCCGCATATAACAGTTCGCGCTCCGTGCTGCCCTGCGGCCAGGTCGCAGCTTCCGTAACCCCGGCCTCAAGTACCTGCAGCATGTGGAAGTCGAGGTCCTCCCGCACCGTGCCGAACGCGAGCGTGTCGATCAGAGCCGCCTCCGGGTAACCCCGGCGCAGATAGCCGGTCACCAGGCGGGGCAATTCGGACCACCCTCGCCTCTGGTCAAGTACCGACAGCATTTGTTGTCGCAACTCGTCGGGTGTACCTGGAAGCGGGTCCAACGCTTTTTCGCCCGGCAGTGGGGCGCGCGGGAGGTTGAGGAAACGGTCCGTATAGATCGACATGGCGGCGTGAAATAATCCGCGCACCACGGCGGTTTCTCCCTCGCTTCGGACCAGCACCTGGCAAAGGGCATGGCAAAAGGAAAAGGTGTGCATTGGAGCGAACCAATCCTCAATATCATTCGATTCCGGGAAACACGCCAGCCGCCACGCCGCCGCCAGCGCAAGGTGACGGGCGATCGCGACCGGCGACGTACCGTCGTTAAGGGCGTCGAGCAGGGTCTTGAGGATCACCCCGGGATCTTCACCGAGGAACAACCGGTAAAATTCCGGGCGACAGGCACCCCCGGCCTCCATCAGGTAGCGATCCTCCCGAAGACCGGCCTCAGCCTCGCGAATCAGTTCGATCAAGTCCGTCGGGGCCCGCCAGCTGCCGCTTTCTTCTTCGGACTGGGATTGGGTCAGGTTCTGCACGATCAGGGGCAACATTCGGGCGGCGTGTTCCCAGCCGATGACCTCCAGAAGTTCAAAGGCCTTGTTCGACAGGTCGAGCGCGTGGCCGGTATCGGCGTAGATGCGTTCCTGGAGCGGGCCGAAAACGAGCCGGTGAACGGCGCCGGGTGCCAGACCGGATTCCAGTGCCGCCAGTAAAGTCCTCTCCGCGCCATCATCGTGCCGCACCCTGGCCCAGTGAAACATCCAGCGATTGAGCCGATCCTCATCAAAGCGTTCGCCGCCGAACCCTCCCGGAGAATGCCGGGGTGCCTGGCCCGCACAATTCTGTCCCACCGTTCGCGCCGCGACCGCCAGAACGTAGACCCGCGTGGTTTTGGACAGCCACGGGCTCAGCCGTGCGGCGATGGTCAGCAGGGTCATGCCGTCCCGCCAGCTCCGGTGATGCTGCGCGCCGAATTCGGCGACCCGGCGCACGATGGTTTCGACCGGTTCGCGCAGGTCCAGCAAGGCAACGATGCCCTTGGCCTGCACGAGCCCGATGCCCTGCTCCAGACCCCGGCGGAGGCGTGCCGAGTAGAAGGCAGCGTCGGCTCGTTGCCTCGGCCGGCGCGCCACCCAGACGTCGTCGCCTTCGATGCGCACCTCGAAGCTTGGGGTATCATCCGCCCACAGGTCAAAAGTGCATCCGCTCCGGAGATCGAACCGGGCATGATGCCAGTGGCACGTGAGAATTCCGTCGCGTACGCTCCCTTTCGCCAGCGGGAACCCCATGTGCGGGCAGCGATCGTCCAGCGCGGAAACGATCCCATCGTGCCAGCAAAGCAATACCGGCCGGTCGGCCCCGGCAACCGTCACCATCTTTTTCTCCTTCAACTCCGTGATGGTTGCCGCGTGAAAAAAGCCTGTCGGATCGGAGGAAACGGGTGCCGGGGGAGTCATGCCTAAGCAAACGGTTGAATCGTTCAAAAAGCAAAACCGGTTGCGGAGGAACCATGATTTTCCATGGGCGCACGCTTTGCCGGCACCGGACGGCGTCACCGCAAGGAAAGACGTCTTCCCCCTCCATCAGTGCCATTAACGCCTAGCCCTCAAACCGTTTACGTGCGGGCAGGTACACCAGCGGGGCGTAGCTGACGTAGGCGATCCGCTCATGGCCGAGTGCCAACAGGTGTTCGGTCGCCTGACAACTGGCCTCACCGTCCTTGGTGCCGACGGCATGCTCCTGCGGATGGCCGGAAGGGCCGAACACCAAAACCGGGAATTTTGATTCGATCGCCTTGGCCAGGCCGGCATCCCCCTTGCGCGGGTTGATGAAGTCTGCCAGCTCGGGAAACGACAAAATGTCACCGATCAGGTTCTTGGCAAAGACGGTGCTGCCTGCCCCGATAAACGTGATCTTACTGTTTGGGTTACTCATAGGCTTGGAAGCAGGAGATCCCCGCGTTTGCACGCGAGGATCCATCCAGGTTGCATCAGGACCAAACGAACGGCCGGCGAGTTGTTAAGCCTCAACTAATCCTCAAATAACGCGTTCACTTCGGCGTTGGCAGGAGCACCGCCAGCAACAGCCCGAAGACGGTCTGGATCGGGATGTTGTAGATCACGTAGAGAAGCGTGACCCACATCGATTCCCAGAACCTCTGGTCGGCGATTAACTTCTGGTAGTATTCCAGCCCCAGAAACTTCGGCGCACGCATGAGGTTCCAGTTAGTCAGGCCGATGTAAAACGCGCGAATGGTCGGCAGGAAATAAAAAAGGGTAAACCCGATCAACGCGGGCAACACAAACAGCCGGCCGCAAAATGCCTGGCTGGCGAGCAGGCTGCGGTGCCCTTGGCCGGTTGCTTCCCCGGCAGTCCTGGTCAACTGTTAAAACGCGCGTTTCACGTTTCCATAATCAATGCTGGCGGCGGGCGGGCGAACCGACGGCTCGCGCACGGGATATGATTACCATCGAGAATCTTTCCAAACGGTTCGGTGACTTCCGCGCGCTCGACCGGATCGAGCTGAAAGTCGAAACGGGTGAACTGTTCTTTCTCCTGGGTCCAAGCGGTTGCGGCAAGACAACCCTCCTTCGCCACGTTGCCGGGTTCTACCAGCCCGACGAAGGCAGAATCCTGTTCGACGGCCAGGACGTCACCCTCCTTCCCCCTCACCGGCGCAACACGGGCATGGTCTTCCAGAACTATGCGCTCTGGCCGCATCTGACCGTAGGGAGGAACGTCGCTTTCGGCCTGCAGGAGCGGCGACTTCCGAAACCGGAAATCGCGGCGCGGGTCGCCGGAGCTTTGCGCGTCGTCCGGCTCGATCACCTGGCGGAACGTAAGATCCACGAACTGTCCGGCGGCCAGCAGCAGCGCGTGGCCCTGGCGCGAGCGCTCGTCATCCGGCCGGCCTGCCTCCTGCTGGATGAACCGCTATCCAACCTGGATGCCGGCCTCCGGTTGGAAATGCGGGGCGAGATCCGCCGGATCTGCCGGCAGTTCCGGTTGACTTCACTCTACGTCACGCATGATCAGCAGGAAGCGCTCTCCATCGCCGACCGGATCGCCGTTCTTAATGCCGGCAAGTTACTCCAGGTCGGCACGCCGGCGGAAATTTACCGCCGGCCGCGCAACCGGTTCGTGGCGGAATTTATCGGTGAAGGCAATTTTCTCACCGGGCACATCGTGGGCCGGGACGCGCTCCTCACCATCAAACTCGGCAACCGGTCTCTCCTGGCCGCAGCTCCCGCCGGGCACGCCGTCTCTACGGGGTCTCGCGTCGTGATCTGTCTCCGCCCTGAAGCCATCCGAATGTCGGAAAATCAACTGGATGGCCAGGCATGGCGGGCGAAGCTCGTTGAAACGACTTACCTGGGCCAGGTCGCCCAACACCGGTTCCAGTGGGGCACCGATTCCCTGAAGGTCGCAGAGTTGAATCCCAGGCCGGCCCGCGTGAAGCCCGGGCACGAATACTACCTGGGCGTTAACCCTGAGGAGGTAATGATCCTCGACGAGTAGCGATGCGCGGCGTACTTCCCCTTTTCCTGTGTCTCGGCCTGGTTCTGGCCGCCCCGCTCCTGCTCCGGCAACCGCAGGAAGGCGGCCGTCAATCGGCCGAGGACTCCGTGGTGATCATCTCACCCCACGACGAGACCATCCGGTTTGAGTTCACCCGCGCATTTGCAGATTATTACCAAAGGAAAACCGGACGAACCGTGCGCGTTGACTGGCGCCTCCCCGGCGGCACCACCGAAATCGTCCGGTACCTCGACTCGGAATTTGAAGCCGCCTTTCGCGCCTACTGGACCGCAACGCTGCATCGTCCCTGGACCCGCGAGGTCCTGGACAGCTTTTCCAACCCGCGGGTGCGCCTCGATCATCAGCGCCTCGATGATCAAGGGCCGCCCGGCGAAACCGCGAGAAAGGTGTTTTTGAGTTCGGACGCCGGCTGCGGGATCGATCTCCTTTTCGGGGGCGGCACCTTTGATTTTGCCAACCTCGCCGATCGCGGGTTCCTCGTCGACAGCGGCGTGCTTACCCGGTTCCCGGAACTGTTCGGCAGTAACGGTGACCTGGCGATCCCGCGCGTTCTCGGCGGCGAACCGTACTGGGATGAACAGGGCCGCTGGGTCGGCACCTGCCTGGCCGGATTCGGCATTTGTTACAACACGGACGTTTTGGCGCGCCTGGGCGTTGCATCTCCGCCGGCCCAATGGACGGACCTGACTGACGCCCGCTTCTTCAAGGCGATCGCGCTGGCCGATCCGACCAAGAGCGGTTCTGCCGCGAAAGCTTTCGAGCTGCTGATCCAGCAACAAATGAACCAACGGCTGTCTGAACTGTCGGAAGCAAACGGTAATGATCATGGTAATCAACCCCGGGAACCGTTGGAAAGGCAGGCCGTGGCCGAAGGCTGGCAGCGCGCGCTCCAACTCCTGATCCGGCTCGCTGCCAACGCCCGCTACTTCAGCGATGCCGCGTCAAAGGTACCGCTCGACGTCGCCTACGGAGATGCCGCGGCCGGCATGTGCATCGACTTTTATGGCCGCTTCGAAAGCGAGGCGGTGGCGGATGGGAGCGGCCGGAGCCGGCTGGGGTACACCAACGTCCGGGGCGGTACCTCCGTCGGGGTCGATTCGATCGCCTTGCTTCGCGGTGCACCCCATCCGCAGGTCGCCAAGGCGTTCCTCGATTTCGTCCTGCAACTCGAAGGCCAGAAGCTCTGGGACTGCCGCCCGGGCACACCCGGCGGACCCGTGCGCTATTCTCTGCGGCGGTTGCCGGTCCGGAAGGAGTTTTACCGGGAACCGCTGCGTTCCTTTCTGGCGGACCGGGAGGCGGACCCCTACCGCGACGCCCGGGCCTTTCAATACCATGAAGCGTGGACCGCGCCGCTGTTCTCCTCGATCCGGTTTTTGGTCCGCGTCATGTGCATCGATTCACGGGAAGAACTCGTCGCGGCTCGCCGTGCCATCGGCAACGAACCGGTAAGCTCGCCCGCTTTCCAGAAACTGCTCGACGTTTCCCGCGTTCGCTACGACGTTGCCCTGCAACAAATCCGGGAAACGCTTCGATCCGCCGACCGCGTCCAGGAAATCCGCCTGGCCGAAGAGTTAACGACCTACTTCCGTAACCAGTATCGCCAGGCTGAACGGCTGGCGCGGGAGCGTCACTGACGCATGAAACCATTCTTGGCTTCGAAGGCAACGCACGCCCGGCGGGCGAAGCGACGGACCCGTACCCGTACCGGCCCACGCGCACCGTTGGCGTTGTTGTACGTTGGCATCCTGGCGTTTTTCGGGATCTTTTTTGTCCTGCCTATTTCAACCGCGCTCCGAGGGGCGTTCCTGGATCAGACCGGCGCGTTTACGCTTGATTATCTCATCGAGGTTTTTCGCAACCCGGTTTACCTGGAAGGTTTGGCCAACGCGCTGAAGCTTGCGACGGCGAGCACCCTGCTGGCGTTCACCCTCGCCGCGCCCCTGGCCTGGATCGGTCAGAGATTCGAGTTTCCGGCCAAACGCACGCTCTCCGCCCTTCTGCTGCTGCCCATGATGCTGCCGCCCTTCGTGGGCGCGATCGGATTCCGCCAGATCTTCGGCCAGGAAGGAGCCGCCAACGCCCTGCTCCGTGCGGCCGGGTGGCTCGGTCCGGGCCAGGTCGTCGACTGGCTCGGGACCGGTCGCGAATGGGGCATCGTTTCACTCAATGCGTTGCACCTTTACCCGATCTTTTACCTTAACCTGGTGGCCGCGCTCGCAAACGTCGATCCCGTGTTGTTGGAAGCCGCGGAAAACCTCGGGTGCTCAGGTTTGCGGCGGGCCTGGCGCGTGACCATGCCACTCATCCTGCCCGGCATTTTCGCCGGGGGAAGCCTTGTGTTCATCTGGGCATTCACCGAACTGGGTGTGCCCCTGATGTTCGACTATTACCGGGTAACCCCGGTCCAGATTTTCGAGGGCATCCGGGACATCGGGAGCAATCCTTTTCCTTACGCCCTGGTCGCAGTGACGCTCGTCAGTTCCGCGCTGATCTATTTTACCGGTCGAATCGCCGTCGGATCGCCGCCGCCGGCCGCGCCCGGGCGCGGCGGGCATAGCGGGCAGGTTCGCTCCTTGCGCGGCATCCGGGGAACGTTATGCTCCGCTCTCTTCCTGGCAGTTTGCCTGCTGGCCGCCTTGCCTCACCTCGGCGTCATTCTCGTCTCGGTCTCCAGGGATTGGTACCGGACGATCCTGCCGGACGCGTTCACCCTTCAGCATTACGCCCTGGCGCTCGGCGACCACCTGACGGTTCCGGCCATCCGGAACAGCCTCATCTACGCCTCGCTATCGACCTGCATCGATCTCCTGCTCGGTGTCTGCATCGCCTACCTGGTGACGCGAACCACGATCGCCGGCCGTTGGCTGCTGGACGTCCTGGCCATGCTCCCCCTAGCCGTGCCGGGGCTGATCCTGGCATTCGGATACCTGGCCCTTACCCGCCGCGGCAGTTTGCTGAACTTCCTCGACCCGACCCGGAATCCTCTGGTTCTCCTGGTGCTCGCTTATGCGGTGCGCCGGATTCCCTACGTCGTACGCTCGGCGACGGCCGGCTTTCAGCAGGCCAGCGTTACTCTGGAAGAAGCCGCGCAGAATGCCGGCGCCTCCCCCTTCCGCGCGTTGACGCGGATCACCCTACCCTTGATCGCCGCAAACCTTCTTTCCGGGGCGCTGCTGGCGTTCGCGTTTGCCATGCTCGAGGTGTCCGACTCGCTCGTACTCGCGCAGAAACAAGGCGATTATCCCATCGCCAAAGCCATCTACGAATTATCGACGATTCTGGGCGAGGGCCGCTACCTCGCCGCCGCCCTCGGCGTCTGGGCGATGGTGTTTCTCGCCGTCACGGTCGCCGCCGCGTCGAGGTTGATCGGCACGAAATTAGGTGCCTTGTTCCGAGGGTAGGCATGTTGCTCCGTACCCACACCTTTTCAAGCACGGCCCGTCGGGCGCCGCTATTGCCCCGGAGGGGCAAAAGCCGCCACCCGCCACCCAGTTCACCGTCACCTAACCCTACCCGTACTGACCATTATGGATTCCCTGCCTGAGACATCGCCGGATCCTCAACTAAAAATTACGGCCGCCGAGGACGATCGCACCGGCTTAAGCGTAGAAACCCTCAGACGAGCCTTCGCGGACAACCTTTTTTATGTCCAGGGCAGGTTTCCGGAGATCGCGACGGCAAACGATTTCTACATG
>JAFAUY010000294.1 GCA_019243005.1 Verrucomicrobiota bacterium
TATTCTCTGCAATGCTCAGGGCCTTTGTAACGATGCCGGGCTCATTCGTCGAGTCCGCGGTTAACCGGCGCCCATGTTTTTCAATGCAGGGAACACGCAATCAAGGCAGCAACCGCAAGGCGAAGGGGCGGAAAACGCAACGCGGAGCGCGGGCGGAGAATAAGGCGCCGGTGTGAATCACCCTTGCCGGGGCCGGCGGCTTGGCGGGTCCTGACGGCCTAACGGGCCAGGAGACCTGAGCGTGGTGGAGTTTACCCGGAGAAAAGAAAGGCCCTTCAAGACTGGGCCAAGTTCTCCTGACCCTTCAGGCAATAGAACGATAGAACCGCCCCTGGCCGCCCATAGAAAAAGTGAATGGGACCAGGGGCGTTGATTAACGGGCCGCACCAAACTCAATGGCCTTCGTCGAAACGAGGCGCGGCCCACGGCTGACGCAGCTCTTAAGGCTTCCTGGGAGCTGTCGGGTTCGGCGGAAAACCGCCGGGCCTGGTGGTTGTGGCCGGCGTATTCGTGCCGGAAGGCTGGGCGGCGTTCCCGGACCGGTCGGGCTTGGCCGACGGCGGCGGACGGTTCGCATTAAGTTTGCTGATGACCGATTCGCTGAAATCCATCGCGTCGCGCGAGTAAACAAGCACCGGCACACCGAAGTTGAGGCTCTGGCCGGACTTGTCGAAGACCAAGTCGAAATTCTGGGCTTTCACCTGCTCATTCACCACCCGCATGATCTCCTCGATGATGCCCTGGCGCATGCGGTTAACCTGCTCCTGCAACTGCTTTTCACGGGTCGCGCGGAACTCGCCGATTTCTTTTTCCAATCCTTTCGTCTCGGCGATCTTCGCGTCGCGTTCCTGACCTTTCTGATCCTTGCTGGCGGTGCTCAGCTCGGGCCGGTTCATTTCCTCGTTCAGCTTATTGATCGAGTCGAGGTTCTTCTTATAAAGATCCATTCGCTGATCGAGCTCCTCCTTGTAAGCCTTTTGGGCATCGCCGAGTTTGTCTTCAGCTTCTCTCGTTTTGTAATAAGCAACGAAGACTTTTTGCATGTCGATCGTGCCAACCTTCACCTCCGCGTTAGCCGGCAGGGCAGTTGCGAAAGTTGCGGCGAATAGTCCGGCGGCCGCCAGGGACAACGTTTTTTTCATAGGATACGATTGCTTACTTCTTCTCCGGAGAGGTTGTTAGGTTTGAGTTGGACCGCATGCGTCCGGGTTCGTTCAAAATTGGTAACCCACGCTAAATTGGAATCTACCGCTTGAACCGTTGTACCGGTCAGTTTGGAGTGGAATGCCGTAGTCGATTCGAATCGGTCCTATCGGCAGATTCAGGCGCACACCAACACCGACGTCTGAGTTGACGTTGCTGGTGCCAAAACTCCACGCACCGGGATTTACGAAACCGGTATCGTAGAAGACGGCGAGGCGCACCCGCTCGATGACCGGCACGGTGTACTCCGCGGTGAAGCGGGCCATCGAGAGGCCGCCGATCGGATCGCCTTGGGAATCCTTGGGGCTGACGTAGCGGTACTTGAAGCCGCGCAGGGTGTCCGCGCCGCCGAGGTAAAGCCGATCGTAGATCGGCACCTCAGTGCTGCCGTCGTACATATCCACGGCTGCGACCTCAGCATTCAGGGTCAGGATCGTATCGAACGGGAAATGGAAATACTGCGCGGCGTTCACGTCGAAGCCGTAGATATTAACGTCACCGCCGAGGGGACCACCGGAAATGTACACCGACGCGTCGACGCGGGTGCCTTTGCGCGTCAGGAAGGCGTTATCGCGTTTATCGTAGGTGAGGCTGAGGGTGACGCGGCTTTCAAGATTGTAACCTGCCTGACTGGTGATCGCCGGATCCGTCGAGGTAACTCCGTAGATCTCAACGTTCTCAAGCTGGTACTGCAGCTTGGCGGCCAGGAAGGTTGTGATCGGCTTGCGAAGGAAGACGTCGAACCCGTACTCCTTCTGGTTGTACACATCGCTGGTGTACTGCAAATCCCGGTAGAACGTGTCGAAACCGAGCGCCAGCCGCTGGTCCAGGAAGTACGGTTCGGTAAACGACATCTCTACATCCTTTTCTTCGGTGCCGATCTGCGCGCGCAAACGAAACTTCTGGCCGGCCCCGGTAAAGGTCCTCCAATTCGTGATGTCGAAGTTTCCCTGTGAGAGTTCGCCGAAGCCGAGCAGGCCCTCGGTCGAGCTGAACCCGGCCCCGAAATTCAGGTTGCCGGTCTTTTTTTCCGTGACGACGACGTTGAGGTCTTTGCGCCCGGGAACATTGGTGTCGCTGGCGTAAGTGTCGACGCGTTCAAAATACTGGAGGCCTTCCAGGCGCTTCTTGCTGATCTCAACCCGGACGGTGTCAAATACGTCCCCGGGAGCAAGGACCAGCTCGCGACGAATCACCTTATCCTTGGTTCGGGTGTTGCCGCTGATGTTAATTCGTTCGACGTACGACTGGATACCTTCTTCAATTTTGTAATGCAGGTTGACGAGGCCCGGGCCGCCCGGGGTCGTTTCGACGTTGACCTTGGCGTCGGCGTACCCGGCCACCCCGTAGGCATCCTCCACGGCCTTGATATCCTTCTGCAGCTTCTGCGGCGAGAAAACCTTGCCTTCGGTGACTTTCAACACCTTGCGGAAATTGGTTTCGGAGACGACGTGCAGCCCTTCAACCGTGACGGTGCCGACGCGGTACTGAATGCCTTCGGTAAGGTAGAACGTGATATCGACCTGCTTTTTGCCGGGGACGCGGTCGACCCGCACGTCCGTTACCTGGGCGTCTTCATAGCCGTTATCCTGGTAAAGCTCCTTGATCTTCTGAATGTCCTCATCCAGTTGCCGGCTGCTGTAGCGCCCCGCACCGGTAATAAAGCCGATCGGGTTGTTCGGCTTAGTGGTAATCGCCTTGCGGAGTTGTCGCACCCTCAACGCGTGATTGCCGACGAAAAAGATCCGGCGGACCGTCCCTTTGGCCCCTTCGCTGATGGAAAAGGTCACCGTGGCCGTGCCGCGGTCTTCGTTCACATCGGTCTTGTACTGGACATCCACGTCCGGGAACCCGCGTTTCTGGTAAAGCTCGACCACCTTCTGCCGGGCCTGCTCAAGCTGCTGCTCATCAAGGGGCGAATTGATCTTGAGATTCAGCTCGCGCCGGATCCGTTTGCGGCTCACCACCTGGTTACCCACGATGTTAACGTAGGAAAGGGTTACCCGCGTCTGCACGACGACGATGACCTTTACGCCGTCGGGCAAAGGTTCACCATAAATGCGAACGTTGGTCACCAGGCCGGTGGCGTACAGGTTCCGGACGTCCTCCTCGACGGTCGCCTCGGAATAGGGCTGGCCGACGGTGGTCCGCATGTTGGAGAGGATACGCTGGCGGCTCAAGGTAGCCGGGCCGGCGTATTGGATTTCAATCTGCCGGACGATGGGCGCCGCCTGCGCCGGCTGGGTTCCCCCCCGCGACCCCGGCGGCGTTGGCGGCGGCGGTGCCGTTTGCGGCTGCGGCTGCGGCACGGAGGGAAGCGTCGGCGGAGGCTGCTGAGCTTGCGCCGATAAAAGCAGGAAGGCCGAGGATGCCGCCACTACGATCCAAAGTCGACTGAGGGAGAACCAGACATTCATAGGGTGGGTGATCGAAGCCAGCGACGCGAAAGATCGCGGTATTGATGACGAGGATGCCGGAAAGGTCAACGAAAAACGGACGTTGCAGAGCCCTTGAAAACCCAAAATCTCCCCTTCCTTGCAAAGTGCGTCGTACGGAAAAACCGTGACTCGTCCGCAACCGCTCTCCGCGTTCCAAGGATCCGTTTAGGGATTCTCGTCCGGCAGCAATTCGTACCAGTTGTTACGGGTCCGCGCCTGGTAGCCGGCGTCATGGATCAGCCGCTCAATTTCCTGGCGGTCGATCCGGAACGTGGTGCCGGCTTTGCTCACGACGTTTTCTTCCATCATCACCGAACCGAAATCATTGGCGCCGTAGCGGAGCGCCACCTGGCCGATCCGGGGTCCCTGGGTAACCCAGGAGCTCTGGAGATTTTCAATGTTATCGAGAAAAATGCGCGCCAGCGCCTGCATGCGCAGGTACTCCGCCGAGCCGACCGGAATCGCCTTCAGAACAACGTTTTCCGGCTGGAACGTCCAGCAGATGAAGGCCGTAAAACCGTGCGTCTCATCCTGCAGGTCCCGTAGCCGCTGCAGGTGCTCAATCCGGTCCTCCACCGTCTCGACGTGCCCGAACATCATGGTTGCGCTGCTGTTCAGGCCTTCTTCATGCGCGATGCGCATCACGGCGAGCCATTGCTCGGTATTGCATTTGAGCGGGGAAATCCGGTTGCGTACCCGGTCAACCAGGATCTCCCCGCCGCCACCCGGAATGGACCCGAGACCGGCCCGTTTGAACCGGACGATAACCTCGCGCAACGGCATTCCGAACACCTGCGCAAAATGGTTGAATTCCGGCGGGCTGAACCCGTGGATGTTGACCTGCGGGTATTTCTGCCGAAGGTGGCTCAGGAGGTCCAGGTAATAGTCGATGCCCAGCTTCGGATGGTGACCGCCTTGCATCAGGATCTGCACGCCGCCGATGGCGACCAGTTCATCGAGCTTGCGGTCGATCTGCTCATGGCTGAGTACGTAATGGTCCGCATCCCGCTCGGTCCGGTAAAACGCGCAAAACTTGCAATAGACGTTGCAGACGTTGGTGTAATTGATGTTGCGGTCGACGATGTAGGTGACGATCTCGTTGCCGGCGCCGCCGTACGCGGCCTGCTTGGCCAGGTTGCGCCGGAAATCAGCCAGCGTGCCCAATTCCTCCAGCGGCAGCCGGTAAAGTTCCAAAGCGTCTTCGCACGTTATTCTCTCACCGGCCAGGACCCGGTCGACCACGCCAGATTCGGAAGCAATCGCGTTCATTAGGGCAAGATCCCCCCTTGCGAGGAAATCCCTTATGCTATAGGTCAGCTCAGGCGCAGGATCAATCGAGAGAATCTCGATAAAAGAGAATGGATCCAAGTGCTTGATCAAAGCGATCGAGCTGATTGACCAACGCAACTTTTACGAGTTCGGTTACCGGTTCGGGTTGTTTTCGGGCCTGAAGGGTGCATTATTCCAACCTCCTGTAATTTAGTTTTATTGTGGCCGAAAATTTCTTTCAGCAAACCCTTCAGTCCCCCAAAAACGCATTCGACTTTTCGCTTCGTCCGCCGCTCTTCAGTGAATTTCAAGGACAGGCGCGGGTGCGGGAGCGGCTCGAACTCATGGTGGAGGCGGCCAAGCAGCGGGGCGACGTCCTTGAGCACGTGCTCCTGATCGGGCCGCCCGGTTTGGGCAAAACCACGCTTGCCTTTATCCTGGCAAACGCCATGGGCTCCAACATCCGGAGCACCAGCGGGCCGATGATCGAGAAGGCCGGCGATCTGGCCGGTATCCTCACCAACCTGGAGCGCGGCGACATCCTTTTCATCGACGAGATCCATCGCCTGCAGGCGTCCATTGAAGAATACCTGTACCCGGCCATCGAAGATTTCCGGCTGGACATCATCATCGACCAGGGGCCGAATGCGCGGAGCGTGCGGCTGAACCTGCCCAAGTTCACGCTGGTCGGTGCCACCACGCGAGCCGGCCTCATCAGTTCGCCGCTCCGTTCACGGTTCGGGATGACCAACTACCTGAACTACTACGGCGTCCAGGAATTGACTCAGATCGTCGAGCGCAGCGCCGGGTTGATCCAGGTAGAGATTAACGTAGAAGGTGCCGCCGAAATCGCCACCCGGTCCCGGGGCACGCCCCGTATCGCCAACAACCTTTTGCGCTGGGTCCGCGATTACGCGCAGGTTCGGGGTTCCGGCAAGATCGATAAAGAGACTGCCGACCGCGCCTTGAACATGCTCGACATCGATGATGACGGCCTGGACGAGATGGACAAACGCATCCTTGAAGCCCTCGTGGTCCGGTTCCAGGGCGGCCCGGTCGGCATCAGTTCCCTGGCCGTTGCGGTAGGTGAGGATGCCGGCAGCGTGGAAGAGGTAAATGAGCCTTACCTGATCCAGATGGGGTACATCAAACGGACCCCGCAAGGCCGGGTCGCGATGCCGAAGAGCTACCAGAAGCTCGGGCTCGCCGCCCCTCGGGACGGGCAGGCCGAATTGTTTTAACCGCCAGCCTGCATCGCCCCCCAAATCTCTCGATAATCCCGCAGGGATTTGGGGGGCGATGCAGGCTTCACGCTCTTCAACAGACGCGTAGCGTCTTTTGAAGAGCCTTATAGCCCGCAATGAGGATGCCGCTTCGGCTTTGACGTGATTGTTGCGGGCTATTCGCGCTCGCGGACACGCCGCCGGGGCGGCACCGGCGCCGGCTGAGTTGCCTGGTCGTACTTGATGGTGCTCGGCCAGACCAGACGCCAGGGCTGGGTCTTGAGCCGGCCGCTCAACTCCCCGAAGTCGGTCAGGATCGAGTTCACGCGCGGCAGGGCGGTATTCATGGTGCCTTGCAGCTCGCCTAAAACCGATCGCAACCGTTCGGAGGACGCATTGAAGTTGGCCAGCGTCTTCTGGAGGTTATTGTCTTTATCCAGCTGCGCCGTGGCGTTCTGGACGTTGTTCAACGCATCCTGCAGCTTGTTTAACGAGGCATCGATCGTGCCGCCCGTGCCCGTCAGGCCTTTGAGGTTATTGCCGACCGCGTCGAAGTTCTTGATCGTGCCGACCAGCGGCGACTCATCGGACGTCAGCCCGGTCAGGTTCGTGGCGGTGCGCTGCAATTCGGCGAGGGTCGACTGGGTCTGCGTGAGAACCGGCTCAAGCCTCTGGATGATCTGGGGCCCGATTTCCGCCAGATCAGGCGCACGGGTGCCGACGAAACTGTCATTCGGCTGGGCCAGGCCGGAGAGCGGATCGCCGTTGGTGAAATCGATCACCAGGTCGGCAAGCAGCCCGAACGTGCGCATCGTCACGTCCGTTTCCTTGTAAATCTGCGAATCGGCCGTGACCTCGACGGTGACCACCGCTTCGTACGTGGGATGCCCGGGCGGCCGCTCATTGAGCGGCACCGGCGATTGGATGCTCCGCACGGTGCCGATCTTGCGACCGGCCAGCATCACGGTCGCACCCGGCTTGACGCCCGCGGCGTTATCGAAATACACCCGGAAAAAATGGAGCGGCCGGAAGAGGCCGGGCGCGGAAAGGTAAAGCACCACCCCGACCGCTAACCCAATGGTCAGCAGAACCAGGATGCCGGTGCGAACTTCATTTCGAATGATCTGCATGGCTTGTAATCCCTTCGGTAATCGGGCCCTCCACCTCCCCGGTCACAAACTGGCGGACGATCGGATTCGTCGATTCTTTGAAGTTTTCCGGAAGGTCGTCCTGAATGATTTTTCCTTCAAAAAGCATGGCCATGCGCGTGGC
This sequence comes from Verrucomicrobiota bacterium, assembly GCA_019243005.1. Lineage (GTDB taxonomy): Bacteria > Verrucomicrobiota > Verrucomicrobiia > Chthoniobacterales > JAFAMB01 > JAFBAP01. Next base: position 7,406 of record JAFAUY010000294.1, read on the forward strand.
GACCCGGAACGCACTGTCCATTTCATGCGTAACGACGACGGAGGTGGTGTTCGTCTGTTCGGTTAAGTTAATGATCAGCTCATCGATGACCGAACTGATCACGGGATCCAGCCCGGCAGACGGCTCATCAAACAGGATCAGCTCAGGGTCCAACATTAACGCCCGGGCCAGGCTGATCCGTTTGCGCATGCCGCCGCTTAGTTCGGAGGGGAGTTTGTCCTCGGTGCCGCTCATGCCGACCATGGCCAGTTTCTCCTCGATCATGGCGTCGATTTCTCTTTCCGGCTTTCGCGTCAGTTCTTCCAGGGGCAAGGCGAGGTTTTCCCGGACGGTGAGCGAACTGATCAGCGCCGAGTACTGGTAGACCATGCCGATACGCGACCGGAGCCGGTTCAGTTTGCTGCGACTCAACCGGTTCACCCGGAGGTGCCGGTAGAGCACCTCGCCTCGCGTCGGCTTCAGGATCCCGAGGATCAGGCGGAGCATGGTGCTTTTGCCGCTGCCGCTCTGGCCCATTATGACGAGACGATCGCGAGGCCGGACCGCCAGGTTGATGCCGTCGAGCACCGGCCGATCCCCGAACTTCAGGACCACATCCTTCAACTGAATCAGGGGCGTGGCGGCACTCATGCGGTTACCTTGGTAACGATAATGTTGAACAGGGTGTCGAACCCGATCACCGAGGTGATCGCAATCACGACGCTGTCCGTCGTCGCCGTTCCGACCCCTTCGGCGCCCCCCTTGACGGAAAGGCCTTTGAAGCAGGCGATCAACCCGATCAGCAGGCCGAAAAACGCGCCTTTGAACAACCCGATCACGATGTCGCTCACCAGGAGGCTGCTGAGGGCGGCATCGAAGTAGAAGGTGGGCACCAGGTTTAAGGTCATCCAGGAAATCAGGGCCGACCCGACCAGCGCCGCCACGCAGGAGACCACCGAGAGGCAGGGCAATAACCCCGTGATCGCGGTCAGCCGGGGCGCCACCAGGAACCGGAGCGGACCGATGCCCATCGCTTCGAGCGCCTCAACTTCTTCCGACACTTGCATGGTACCTAATTCGGCGGTGAACGCCGCCCCGATACGCGCCGCCAGCACGATGCCGGTCAGTAAGGGCCCGAGTTCACGGGTAAACGAGATCGCAATCAACGTGGGCACGAGTCGCTCCGTACCGAACTTTTGCAACTGGTAGCCGGTCAGCAACGCCATCGTCAGCCCGAGGAAGAACGAAACCAGGAGAACCAGCGGCACCGACCCTACCCCGGTCCGTTCGGTCTGGGCAAACAACGCCCTCACGCGAAACGGAAAACGCCCGCGACGAACGTTGTCACCCATTTCCTCAATCGTATTCAGGAGTAACCAGACGATGCTCCCTAAAAGGACGAGGACGGTGTGCGTGAAG
>JAFAUY010000338.1 GCA_019243005.1 Verrucomicrobiota bacterium
CAGGATCGAAGCCGTGGCCGGGTAGTCGGCCTTTACCCGTTCGGCAAACTCCCCGTAAATGCGCCCGTCTTCCTCTTCAAGCGAGATGGCCAGCGCCAGCACTTCATTTTCCTTCAGTTCATTGAAAGCTTTGATCATAGTCCTAACACGGTCCGCCCGGCACGCCCTTGCGCTCTCGAGCAGTGCGGCATTCTACCGACGCCGGGCTGCCTTCGGCGAAGCCGATATGCCTGGACGGCTAGTCCCAGTGCGGCATTCTATTGACGCCGGGGACTAGCCGTCCAGGCGTTAAGCCGGAAAAGGGTTGCGCTCGCCACCAGTGCGACACTCTATTGATGCTGGCCCACCTGTCGAGGGACGCCGGTTAGGTTTGTTCAATTGAGAAGGAGTCGCAGCCGCAACAAGCTTTCTAGTTCGCAAAAATCACGCAAAAGCCTGCGTCGCTCACCAAATCCTTCGGATTCTCTAGGGATTCTCTAGGGATTTGGTGAGCGATGCAGGCTAAATCCAAGCCTTGCCCGGCGGCGGCTGGGTGGCCGGGCCAACCTTGCGGTAAACACGGCCGTTCAGCCGCATTTCCGCTCCTGCGCCGGCCGGGTGCGGCGGCTCGTCCACGTGCCAGGAAGGTCCAAGGATTGAATATTTGAGCGATAAAAACCGGTGAACATCATCATAGCGAACCCGCGCGCCCGTCAGTTGGTAATCGTCGCTGCCGTGGTAAATGTTGCAATCGCCTTTGCCGTCGGGACGAATCGTGATCGTGCTGCGCGGGTCGTCAACGGCCCGCCACGTACCCACGAACTCGCCTGGAACCGGCGCAGCGCCCCGGGACAGCTTGGGCTCGAACGGCCGCAGGTCCAGCGCGGCGAGGACAACCAAAGTTAACCCCAGGATAAAAGCGAGCACGAGGCCGAGGCAGCCGGCTGCACAGCCGAAGATAAATATCCGGGAGGTACGGTGCCGTCGTGGAACCGGAGGAGGCATCAAATGCCACAGATGCCACAAGCCGAAAAATGCCACAAATGAAGATCTCGATTTGCATCCTTCAACCGCGGCGGCCACGGGTGACGGCGCAGCCCCTGAAGCGTTCGGGGTCCGGAGGATCGTTCAGAAATCGAATTCATCCTCGATTCTCTGAACATCAATTTCGACGAGCTTCGCCTGGCGTCTGATTAGCGTGGGATGCATCCTCAGGTCGTCGGCCAATAACCCAAGGTCTAGCTCCAGGTCGGTTTCCTGTGCCGCCCGCGCAAGCGCTTCAGCCCGTTGCACCGCTCTGATCGCTGCCGGTACTTCAACCGGCGAAAATGCCGCCTCTTCCGCCATCGCCGCCGCCTCAAGCGCCAGTTCCGCCGCGTCAACCGGCGAAGAGACCTGGCTCAGGGCGGGTGAACAAAGGCCGCAAACGATCGCCGGCGCAAGCCCGCCCTGAATAAATGCCACGAGGAGTGCAAAAATGTCACGAATGCCACGAATGACTGATTTCCGTTCGTGGCCTTGTTTCATTTGTCGCAGGCGTGGCCCTTAAACGTCACGAGCCGGAAAATTCCAGCCATGCGACGAGTGATGGATCTTTGTTCGTGCCATTTTTTTTACTGGTGGCATTCGTGGCATTTCACTTGCGCCATTTGAATGCTAAAACCGAGGCATGTCACCAGCATCCCGGGCAAATGCCGCAAGCCGAAGAATGCCACGACCGCTGCGAATAGGTAATCCTTATTTGTGGCAGTTTTTCACTTCTGGCATTCGTGGCCTTTTTCTGCTCGGCCGATGAGTTCGGACGCGTCCCCAACGCCAACGGCCGAGTCGGTGCTTTTCCAGGGCGACACCGCCGAAGGCCTTAACCATCTTCGAGCCCGCCTGCTGGACCTCAGCCGCAACAACCGGCTGCTCAACTTCAAACACACCGCCAAATCGCTCCGGCTGGTCAATCTCGCGCCGGACTGGATCTACGAACGCCTCGTCACCAGGAAAAAAGAGCTGCGCCTTCTGCCCGTGCCAAGGCCCAAACCCGGTGCCCTCACCCCCGAGCAGGAAACAACCTTCACCGCCTTGGGTAAAGGCGCCAGGGGCGATAAAACCGCCCAACCCAGGTTCATCGCCGAAACCTTTCACGGCCTGGCGTGCACCTTCGAACTGCCTTCCACTGCAGCCAACCATAACCACGCGCAGGTCGATCCCGCCCACCTCATCAACACCCTTCATTTTCCGGACGAACTCGAGGCCCGCGGCCAAGCCATCAGGAATGCCGCTCGTCTCGCCGTCGAAGAAACCGGCTCCA
>JAFAUY010000382.1 GCA_019243005.1 Verrucomicrobiota bacterium
CCCAAGCTGCTCCACCGGAGGCGGTAAACCGTTAACCTGCGCAGGAACAGCCAGTCGAGTGCCGCACCCAAGCCGAACCAACTCACGTAATTTTGCCAGGGAGGCCAGTTCGGCCTGGAGGCCAAGCCCGGGTACCATTGCCAATAGCCGCGGATTTTCCAAGCCACGATCTCGAGGCTCAGGTCAGTGGCCACCGCGATCAGCCCGACCCAGGCCGGACGCCAACGAGAGGCGGGCGCCACCGCGTGCCCGTTGACAACGACGATAAACCAGGCCGCCGGGATGGTCGCAGGCAGGATGGAAAACAGCCTGGGCCCGAGCCGGTCCGAATAAGCGTACTCGCCGAAGGGGATGCCGGTCGTCACGCCGGCGAGCTCAACCAGCGTGGCCGTCCCGCCGAGGCCCAGCGCACAAAACCAGGCTTCGCTCCAGGATACTTCCGAACCGAGGGCGACGAAGGTCGTGAACGCGCCCAGCCACAGCCAGATTGCGTCGGAACTGCTTAGAATTCGGGACGCCAGATCGCTGATCCAGGAGAGCCTGATCGCCGACCGGAGGCGTTCCTCGTTCAGGTTAAACGGGACGACCAGAAATCCAACCGCCGTCCAGACGTAAAACACCAAGTACGCGATCCGGGAGAAAGAAGATGGCAGCTTGGGCGGCATGACTTCAGCGAAGGACCTCTTCCGCCACGATCCGGCCACTGAGCAGGCTGAGCGGGATTCCTCCGCCCGGATGCGTGCTGCCGCCGACAAACCAGAGGTTGGGCAGGCGGCGGCTCTGTAACGGGGGTCGCCGGAACGCGGAGAAAAGACCGTGCGACGCAAAGCCGTACAAGCTGCCACCGAAAGCATTAAACCGCCGGGCAAAATCGAGCGGGGACAGGTAATGGCGATCAACAACTCTATTTTCAAGGCCATCGAACCCGAACGCGGACAACCGGCGCAGGATCAGGTTGCCATAGGTTTCGCTGGCCCGCTCCCACCGCTTGCCCTGGTCTGGCCCGCGAAAAGCAGGCACGTTGACCAGCACGAACCAATTTTCGTGCCCGGCAGGCGCGCGTTCCGGCTCGGTCTTGCTATCAATCGCAACGTAAATGGTGGGCGGCGCCGGCGGTGTACGCTGATCAAAGATCTGCCGGAACTCTGTTTCGTAGTCGTCGGAGAAGAAGACGTTGTGGTGCAGCAGTCCGGGGTGGTTGCCGCGTACACCCAGCAACATGGCGAAACCGGAAACGGCCAGATCGCGCCGTTGGGAGGCGTACCCGGTGCGGAACGGCGGTGGGAAAAGCTGGGCATCGGCGGAGAGCACGTCCTGGTTGCAGATCACCAGGTCACAGCCCAAAACCGTCCCACCGGCGGTGGCAAGCGTGAACCCGCGTCCGTTAGGTTGCACCCTGAAAATTTCAGTACCGAACTCAAATCGGGCGCCCTCTTCCCGGCAAATCTGCGCGAGGGCGTCCGCGATGCGATACAACCCGCCTTTTACGTACCAGCTGCCGAATTGGCGCTGAACGTACGGAATGATGGAAAACGCCGCCGGCGCGCGATACGGCGATGAACCGTTGTACGTCGCGAATCGCCCAAGGTACTGCCGCAGGCGTTTGTCCGCGAAGTAATCCGCCGCCAGCTGCGCCAGGGTGCGCCGGTCGGCAACTTTGGGCAAATGCCGGAGCTTCGGCAGATTTTTCCAGTGCAGCTGCTTCCACCAGTCTTCAAGCCGGTGTTCCAGAAACGCTTCCGCCGAGACGTCGTAAATCCCGGCGGCGTGCCGGAGCAGCCGGGTCAGGTCCGGCCGCTGCCAGAACGCCTCGTCTTCGTCCACGCGGTGCTGGTCCGGCCAGAAATACCGGCAGGATGGTTCGAGCCGGATCAGTTGAAGATCCCGATCAAAGTCTCGCCCCAGTTTTCGCCATAACCCCCGCAGGACGTGCGGCATCGTCACCAGCGACGGCCCGGTGTCCCACGTGAACCCATTTGCCGCGAAGACGTTCATTTTGCCGCCGGCCCGGCAACCCTTCTCAAAAACCGTCACCTGCAAACCGCCACGTGCGAGTAACGCAGCCGCCGACAGACCGCCGAGGCCTGCCCCGATCACCGCCACCTGTCTTCCACTCCTCATCTCTGCCGATACGCTCGCCGGCGCGCGGCCGATTGATCGATACATGCGGTTTCCGATCGCCTGGGGTCTGATGAGCGCCGGCCGGCAGTCCTTTAAAAGGAGCGAATTGATCACCGGCCGGCAATCACCGATCGTTCTCCTAATGCCTTCCAAAACGCCTTCGCGCATTATCTTCGCTTCAAGCGAACTTTCGGCCGACATGTTTTATGCGACGCGCTTTTCCGTGCCGGACTCTTTCCTGTTTTTGGAACAGAACGGCAGGAAAACCATCGTGCTCAGCGATTTGGAGGTGGACCGGGGCAGGTCGGAGGCGGCCGTCGACGAGGTGGTTTCATTCTCGGCGCTGGAGAAGGCATTGGAAAAGAAGCTTAAAACCAAACCGTCCGTCGGGCAGACGCTGGCCAGCTTCGTGCGCGGGCGGCGGGTGCGCAAGGCGTTGGTACCCGCGAATTTCCCATTGGAGCTGGCGGTCACCTTCAACGAGCACGGGATCGCGCTGGAACCCCAGCCCGGCCTCTTCTGGCCGGCCCGGGAATTCAAGACGGCGGCAGAGCTCAAGGCGCTCCGGAACGCCATCCGCATCACCGAGGTTGGTTTGGCGCGTGCCCATGAGGTCCTGCGCGCCTCCGAGATCAGACCCGGGCGGCGGCTCGTCTGGGCCGGACAAAAACTCACTTCTGAACTGCTTCGCTCGGAGATCGATTGCGCCATCCTGCGGGCGGGCGGCCTGGCCGTCAGCACCATCGTCGCAGGAGGCAGCCAGGCCTGCGATCCGCACCAGCGGGGCAGCGGCCCGTTAATGGCCAACTCCCTGATCATTCTCGACGTCTTTCCGAAGGACACGCGCACCGGCTTCTACGGCGATCTTACCCGGACGGTGGTGCGCGGGCGCGCTTCAGACGCGCAACGGCGGCTCTGGGAGACGACCCTCGCCGGCCAGAAACTTGCGTTGGAAAACATCCGCACCGGCGAACCCGGCCAGGCGCTGCAGGACAAGGTCCGCCAATATTTTACCGACCAAGGTTACCCGACCGAAATCAAAGACGGGCGCTGGACCGGCTTTTTCCATGGACTCGGCCACGGTCTGGGGCTGGACATTCACGAGCCGCCCCGAATCGCGTTGACCGACTTCAAAGCGGGCCAGGTTTTTACCGTGGAACCGGGGCTTTACCTCCCGGGCATCGGCGGAGTCCGCCACGAAGACGATGGCGTGGTGACCGAAAGAGGTTTCCAGGTACTGTCGAATTTTGAAAAGGTCCTGGAGCTCTGACTCTGAACCGCGAACGCGCCTGATTGACACCCCCACGGCTAGAACTGCGTGAGCGTGCAGGCCAGCACGATAACCCCGTAGAGCACCCCGGCCACGGTCGCTGCGCGCCAGCGTACCGGTGATTTCGAGAGCCAGGAAATCTGATCCCGCAACAAATACGGTTTCCCTACCCAGAACATCCCGATAATGATCCACGCGTAGGCCGGCACCACCAGGAAAAGCCGCGTTTCCGGCGGCTTGAGAAAGGCGGCGGAAAGGATCGGCTCACCGGCAAGCAGGAAGAGAATCCCCAGGGCACGAACGGCCAGGAATTCCTGCACGTACAACGCCGTGAGCACCGCGAGCACGGGAATGACGGCCTTGAGCAGCGGGCGGGCTCCCGAAAACTCCCCCAGGTCCATGTTCCAGGCGAGCCAGAAACTCCAGAGCGCCGCGACGACGATCAAAACCCTGCCCCAAAGGAGCGAACGGGGAAAACGTTCCAGCCAGGCTTGGGTCCGGGCCGGCCACAGCAGGCCGATTCCGTGAACGGCCAACAGCCAGAGACCCACCACCAGGCCGATCGTATGAAGACTAAAGTGGTAAACGCGTGGCGGGTAATCCATGATTCAGATGGCAGCCTCGACCCTTCCGTACAGCGTGTACCCGGTCGAGTGCTCAACTTCCAAATCCACCAGTCGACCGATCAAGCGCTCATTTCCTTCGAACACGGCGATCTTGTTGCCTCGCGTGCGGCCACTCAGCCGGTGCGGGTTCGTTTTACTTGGTCCCTCACAAAGGATTTCCACCTTTTGTCCCACGAAAGCGCCGGCCCGGCGTTTCGCCCAGGCATTAACCACCCCGAGTAAATCGTGGTTCCGCGCTTCTTTCACCGGTTCGGAAACCTGCGCCGCCATCACGGCCGCCGGCGTATCTTTCCGCGGCGAATATTTGAAGACGAATGCGTTATCGAATCCAATCTGATCGACCAAAGCCCGCGTCCGGCCGTAATCCTCATCGGTTTCACCCGGAAACCCGACGATGACGTCGGTCGTGATCGCCATACCCGGCGTGGTGCTCCGGATCTCCTCCACCAGCGAGAGGTATTTCTCCGCCGTATAGGTACGATGCATCGCTTTCAGGATGCGGTTTGAACCTGACTGCAACGGCAGGTGAATGTGCTCGACCAGCTTGGGCAGATAACCGAAGGCGGCCAGCAGGTCTTGGCGAAACCCGATGGGGTGAGGCGACGTGAACCGCAAACGCTGCAACCCCTCGACTTCATGGACCGCTTCCAACAATTGCACGAAAGGGCTTTTGTCCTCCAGCTTTGGAAACTCGTGTCGGCCGTACAGGTTGACGATCTGGCCGAGCAGCGTCACTTCACGCACCCCTTGTTCCACCAACCGGCGCACCTCCTCGACGACTTCGGGGATCGGGCGGCTGCGTTCGGCGCCCCGGGTGTAAGGAACGATGCAGAACGTGCAATGCATGTTGCACCCCTGCATGATCGAGACGAAGGCGCTCACCGGGCGACCGGCCGTAAGGTGGTCGCGGATGGTATTCTGAGAGCCGCGCTCCTCTTCGACGTCAATGATGGTAAAGCGGACGTCGTCGAACCGGGCGTGCAGTTTGCGTTGCCAGACCTCGTCCACGTAGTCGGCCACACGATGAAACTTCTGCGTTCCCACGACCAGGTCCAGGTGTGGAACCTCCTTGAGCAGCGACGCCCCGCGGCTTTGGGCCATGCAACCCAGGAAGCCGTAGACTACCGGACGTTGCCGCGAAAGCGCACCGAGCATGCCCATCTTGCCGAGCGCTTTTTGTTCGGCCAGATCGCGGACGCTGCAGGTGTTCAATAACACCACGTCGGCTTCAGCTTCGTGAGTCGTGATCACGTGGCCGCGGTCCAGGAGCATCTGCGCGACCTGCTCGGAATCGCGCTCGTTCATCTGGCATCCGTACGTCTTGATGTAAACCTTGGCCATGGGTCCGGCGGAGCGCGTAACCTAAACGCAACTGGCCAACTGTCCAGTGGCCGGCCGCATTTACCTTAACCCGCCAGGGCACGCTCCCGCAGGCGCTTGCGTTCGACAAATCCGCCAACGAAAATGCAAAGTTCGTAGAGCAGGTACATCGGCGCGCCCATCATCGCCATGGAAACCGCGTCCGGCGTCGGCGCCAGAAAGGCCGCGGCGACAAAGATGAGCAGAAAAGCGTAGGCCCTGGTACGGCGCAGAAGGCTGACCGAAACAATGCCGAGCCGGACCAGGACAAGGACAACCACCGGCAACTCAAAGGCGATGCCGAGGCCAACGCATGCCTGCGTCACGAAGGAAAAATAGGAGCGCACGTTCCACGTCGGCGTCCAGTTCATCGATTGGGCGTCATGGAAAAAGAACCGGAGCGTGGGCGGCAACACGAAAAAGTAGGCAAACACGACCCCGGTGATGAATAAACCGAAGCCGACCAGAACGGCGGGCAGCATCGCCTGCTTCTCCTGCGGGGTTAGCGCCGGCAGCACGAAAGTACCGGCGAAATAGATCAGGAAGGGAAACGCGAGCACGATTCCGGCGTAGAAGGCGAGCTGAAACGAAATGGTCATCGAGTCGGCCACGCCGAGCGAAATGAGGGTGCGCACCAGGTTAGGATCCAGGGCGAGCAACGGCCGCTGCAGCAGGTGCGCCAGTTGTATACGGAAACAAAAGGCTACCGCCATCGCCACCCCGAGGGAGACGCCCATTTTGATCAGAACCCAGCGCAGATCCTCGAGGTGATCAAGAAACGGTTTGACCGCTTCCGGATCGTTGCCTTCCCGAAATTTAAATAGATTCGAAAGTCTCATCCGATCAGGCCCTTGGCGGTCAGCCGGGCGAAGACGGCCAGCGTGTTCGCATCCTGAATAATGTTTTCTGCAATCATCTGACGCAACTCGCCCAGCGAAAATTCCCGCGTCTCGGCAATAAACTCGGTCTCATCCGGACGCCTGCCGGCACGCGAAAGCCGCACCGGCCTGGCCACGAAAAGGTGCTGTTTTTCGTCGGTGAAACCGTGGGAAGAATAAAAGTGACCCAGGGGAAGGAGTGCGCCGTCGCCGGCTAGAGTGTAACCGGTCTCCTCAGCCAGTTCCCGAACCGCGGTTTCCTGGAGGCTCTCCAGGGTCGGCTCCGCCTCGCCGTCAAATTGTCCGGCCGGAAATTCCCAGGATAGCTGGCGCACCGGTATCCGCGCCTGTCGAATCAGGACGAAGTTGCCGGACGCCGTCATCGGTGCGACCACGACGGCTTGTTTGCGCCGGACGGTGATCCACTTGCGGACGCGCCCGTCTCCCGGAACGCGAACGGCTTCGGATCGCACCTCCAGGTAGGGACTCTGGTAAACGGGCTCGGAGGAGACCACCTCCCATCCGGGCTGAGGATCGGGATTAACCATTGAGCCGCCTCTCCCATTCGGCCAGTTCCCGGTTTAGATTATCCGGCGAGGGCGCCCCGACCGCGGTGCGGTTTTGCAACGACCGCTCGACGTTCAGCACCGTAAAAACGTCCGGAGCAAATTTTTCATTGAAACGCTGAAACTCGGAAAGGTTCAGCTCGGCAAACCCGCGTTTCTGGGCGAGCGAGTAGGCCACCAATTTGCCGATAACCTCGTGGGCCTGGCGGAACGGCAGGCCGCGCAGGACCAGGTAGTCTGCCAGGTCGGTGGCCAGGAGCGCAGGATCGGCGGCGGCGGCCTTCGCCTGTTCAAGATCGACGTCGATTTCGTTTACCATGCCCGCATAGACCTCCAGGATAAGCTTTATTTGATCGACGGCATCGAAAACCGCCACCTTATCTTCCTGCAAATCGCGGTTGTAGGTCATGGGTAAGCCTTTGAGGATCGTGAGCAGCGTGGTGAGGTCACCGATGAGCCGGCCGCCCTTCCCCCGCGTTAACTCGCATACATCCGGATTTTTCTTTTGCGGCATCAGGCTGGAACCGGTGCTGTACGCATCGCTGATTCGCACGAAGCGAAATTCGCTCGAAGCAAACAGAATAAAATCTTCACTCAGCCGGGAAAGATGGACCCCGGTCAGCGCCAGGACGAACAAAGTCTCGGCCGCAAAATCGCGGTCGCTGACGGCGTCCATGCTGTTACGCGTCAAGGCCGGAAACCCCAGCAATTCCGCGGCGTAAGCGCGATCCAGCGGGATGGTCGAACCGGCGATCGCGCCGGACCCGAGCGGAAAGATGTTGATTCGTTTACGGGCGTCCTGCAAGCGGTCGGCGTCCCGCTGGAGCATTTCGACGTAGGCCAGCAGGTGGTGGGCGAAGGGGACCGGCTGCGCGCGTTGGAGATGCGTATAACCGGGGATGACGGCGGCCTGAAAACGGCGGCCGAGCCCGACGAGCGCCCGCTGCAAATTGCGAATCAGGCGGCCGATCGCGTCCACCTCCGACCTCAGGTACAGTCGAAGGTCAAGCGCCACCTGGTCGTTGCGGCTCCGGGCGGTATGCAGTTTTGCGCCGGCCGGACCGATCCGTTCCGTCAACGCCGCTTCGATGTTCATGTGGACGTCTTCCAGTTCCGGCCGGAACGCGAACGTACCCGCCTCGATCTCGTCCCCAATTTGCCGGAGGCCTTGTTCGATCTGCCGGCGTTCATCGCCGGTCAACAGCCCCGACTTTTCCAACGCCCGGGCGTGCGCGATCGACCCTTCGGTATCGTAACGGTAAAGGCGCCAGTCAAATGAGATCGACTCGGTAAAGCGTTGGACGGCCGGAGCGGTTTCTTGTTGAAATCGTCCTTTCCACATAGCGGACGACTATACACGAGAACGGTGGCGAGTAACGCCTAACGGGTGAAATGCCGCAAAGGCCGCAAGCCGAAAAAGGCCGCCAATGGCAATCCGTAATTTGTGGCCTTCGCGGCACGTTTGGCTTGTGGCCTTTTACCGCCCTGAGTGACAGGTGGTGGCGTATCGGGCTTTCCAGGCATCCAGGGACTCTTCCGACAGGGTGCGCACGTGCTGGGAAATGCGTTGGACCCTTTCCTGGGTCGACTGCAGCATGCGAAGGTCGGCTTCCGGCTTGCGGGAGGACAGCGAGATATTCATCTGGATCACGGCGAGGTCGTTGTTGATGCAATCCTGAAGCATACGGGTGACTTCCTGGATCGCCTGGTGGCGAACGGCCCGTTGGTGCCGGCGGATGGACCAGAAGACGACCCCGTGCAGCCCGCCGATGATGGCCATCGCAGCCATGGCGGCCCGCCACGGCTCACCGAAGGCGGGCTGCAGGAGCATGAGCGTGCCCCCGGCCACGGCCACGGCGAAGCTGCCGATCCACAGCTCGGCATGGTTAAGGAATAGTTTTCGGGGAGAGCGCAGTGCAAATCTCGATCCGTGCATAAGAAGCCTGGTCCTCTGTACTTTTCCAATTCAGTATAAATACCGTAACCAACAGGATCAGAGCTTCAAGCGGATTGGCATGGCCAGGACGAATTTATGCCGGCCCCAGCCTGCCTCGCTCACAGAGGGTGTCTGGGAGGCCCGGGTTGATCACACTCACCGTCCTCGCGTCCCACACACCCTCTCAGTCTTCAAGGTTGAAACCGGCGTGAACGATGTTTGCTCCCTCCTCCACCCTGTCCTCATCGATGATCACCGAAATTTTTATTTCGGAGGTGCTGATCATCTGGATGTTGATCCCGGCCTTTGCCAGCATCTCAAACATCCGTGCGGCAATGCCCGTATGCGAGCGCATACCGATGCCGACGACGCTTAACTTCGCGATCTCACCCTGGGCGGTAAAACCGCGCGCCCCGATTTCGGTAACCACCGGCCCGAGAAAGCTCGTGATTTTCGGGATTTCGTCGGCATGCGTGGTGAAAGAAATGTCCGTGGTGCCTTCCGCGGAAACATTCTGCACGATCATGTCGACGTTAACGTTCTGCGCGGCGATCTCGGTGAAAATGCGTGAGGCGGTTCCGGGCCTGTCGGGTACGTGGATGATGGTCACTTTGGCTTGCCGGCGATCGACGCTTACCCCGCGAATGACCACCTTTTCCATGCTGCCGGTTTCTTCTTTCACGATGGTGCCTGGTTGATCGTTAAAACTGCTTCGCACTTCGAAAACGACCCCGAACTTTTTTGCAAACTCGACGGAGCGGGATTGCATGACCTTCGATCCGAGGCTGGCCATCTCGAGCATCTCGTCATAGGAAATCTCGGGAATTTTGCGTGCGGTTTTGACGATGCGCGGATCGCAGGTGTAAACGCCGTCG
>JAFAUY010000467.1 GCA_019243005.1 Verrucomicrobiota bacterium
GGACCGCCAACTTTTTTGATTTAGAGGCATCGTCCGTGCCCGGCGCGTACGACGTGATTTTCTGCCGGAATCTGCTCATTTACCTGACCAGCCAGGCGAGGAGCAGATGTTTTCGCCAGCTCGAACGCTGGCTGGCGCATGGCGGCCTGCTGTTTTTGGGCTCGGCCGAGGTGTGGATGGCCGCGCAAGCGGGCTGGAAAGTGCATCCGTACCCGACGGCTTTCGCGTGCACGCCCCCGGAAGCCTGCGGACCTGCCGGCGCGCCACCGGTTGGCGTGAGGAGCTCAACGCCGGCCCGGTTTATGGCGTCATTACCCCCGGCGGGATGGCAAATCGCACCCGCGCCGGAGCTACCGCAGGCCGCCGCCCCGCCGGAGAAGGCGCCTGAAACCGTTTCCACGCTCACGAAAGGCGGGATAAAACAACTTGCCGATAGCGGTCGTCTGGTCGAGGCGGCTGCCGCCGCGACGGAGTTGATCCGGACGGCGGAGCCGGACCCGGACCTTCTGTGTCTCGGGGGTGTCCTGCAAAGCGCACTGGGCAAACAAAGGGAAGCGGAACGCCTTTTCCGAAAGGCGTTGTACCTGGATCCCAAACACCTTGAAAGTCTGTTGCACCTGGCGCTGGTCAAGGAGCGCGCCGGCCGCACGGACCTGGCGAGGCAGTTGCGCCGCCGCGCGGCGGCGGTGCCGGGAACCGGAATCGGAGATTCTTTTTAAACAGCGGTCTTTTTAAACCATGGAGCGATCCTTTCTTTACCGGCCGATCCCGCCGGGCTGGCGCGCCGAATGGGCCGCCGGTCTGGCGTCCCCCATTGAAACCGGTGAGAACCGGCAAACGAGGCTGTTTGCGTTCCGGCTGGGTGGCGAATGGTTTGGGGTTGACCCGAGCACCGTGTCCGAGGTGGCCCGGGTGGTGCCCGTCCGGAGCCTGCCTCATCACGATCCGGGCGTCGTCGGCGGGCTCGTGAGCCTGCGGGGGCGCGTCGTCGTGTTGCTGAAGCTCGCGGAGTTTCTTCAGGTCAGCCGGCGAGAAGCGGACGCGGCGCTCCAGCGACTGCTGATCTTTCGCCATGACGAGTGGCAATTCGGGGCGTTGGCCGACGAGGCCGCCGGTTTCCTCAACTTCCCGGCCGCACAGCTGCTTCCTGTGCCGGCGACTCTCGGGCGGGATGACACGGCGTTGGCGCACGGGCTCTTTGCCCGGCCCGGCCGGTGCATCATCTGGTTGAATACCGGCCGGCTGTTTCCGGCCCTGCGGGCGAGACTGGCCCGGTAAACTCTTTATCCGATGCCGTCCGAAGACCTTAGCCAGTTCTCGCTCGCCGAGCTCTTCCGCATGGAAGCGGAGACGCAACTGGCCGCGTTAAGCGACGGGATCATCAGGTTAGAAACGCCTTCGAGCGCGGTTCTGGATGACTTGATGCGGGCCGCGCATTCATTAAAGGGCGCGGCCCGGGTGGTCGGAGTCGAAACCGGCGTACGCATCGCGCACGCCCTGGAAGACGTGTTCGTGCGGGCCAAGGCCGATCCGGCCTGGGTCTCACCCTCAATGATCGACCGCATGCTGAGCGGCGTCGATCTGCTGCGGCGCGTGGCGCAACTCGAAAAAAAGGCCGGCGAGTCAGTCCGGCCGGAGGAAGTAGAAGCGTTTGTTACGCACTGTACGCAGTGCCTGGAGAGGGCCGCCGATCCAGGGCCGGCGGCTTTGAGGAGAGAGCGCGTCAAGGCAGCAGACGCGCCGGTTACGGTCGAGCAAACGCCCCAAGAACCGGATCAGCGTTCGGCGCCACGGGCCAGCGCACCCTTCCTCCGGGTGGCCTCAGCGAACCTGAATCACCTGGTCGAACTTGCGGGCGAGTCGCGCATCCTCTTGCGCCAGCTCCAGACCTTCGTCGAGGAAGCGAGGATGCTGGTGCAGGCGCAACACCGGATGGAGTCCCTGCTTGGCCACTGGTCGAAGCACGCGTCCATCGATGATGGCCGGCGCCGGACCGTTCTGGAGCTGCAGTCCCAATGGCACGCCTGGCGAACGCAGAGCCTTCAACATGCAAGCCGTTTGCAGGACTACGACTTGAGCGCCGGGCTGCTGGCCGACCGGCTCTACTCGGAGGCCCTGGCGTGCCGGATGCGCCCGTTCGAAGATTGCTTGCCGGCGCTTCGCCGGCTTGTGCACGAGACCGGCCGGCAGCTGGGCAAAGCCGTGCGGCTCGTGGTTTCCGGAGAGTCGACGCAGGTGGACCGTGAGATTCTCGAACGGTTGGAGGGCCCGCTTATTCACCTTCTGCGTAATGCCGTCGACCATGGAATAGAACCCGGGAACGACCGGCTGGCGACCGGCAAAGCGGTCGAGGGTACGATCCGGCTCGCGGTAGGCCAGTTTGGCGGGCGGCTGGTCGTGCGGGTGGAGGACGATGGCCACGGGATCAATCCCGATGAGGTTCGCCGGAGGGCGGTGGCGGGCAATTACGCCAGCGCGGAAGCGGCCGGACAACTTTCACCGCAGGAGACGCTGGAGTTTATCTTCCTGCCCGGGTTTTCGCTGCGTGACCGCGTGACCGAAGTCTCCGGCCGGGGCGTCGGATTGGACGCCGTTCAGACCGTGATCCGTGCCCTGCGGGGCAGCGTGCGCCTCAGCAGCACGCTGGGTCAGGGAACACGGTTCGAAATCTCGGTTCCGATCTCGCTTTCGATTGCCCGCTGCCTCCTGGTTGAAATCGCCGGGGAACCGTGGGCGATGCCGCTGTCACGGCTGACGCAGCTTTTGCAAGTGGCGGCAGAATCCGTTGAGTCGATCCAGGGACAGCCGTTTATCCGGGCCGGCCATGAGCGCATCGGCTTGGTGCAGGCGGCGCAGCTGCTGGGCCTCAACGCTGTCCCGGTTAAGAGCGGAAAACTCAGCGTGATGGTGGTTTCCAAAGGTGGCCACTCGTACGGGATTGTTGTGGACCGCTTTTTGCAACAGGTCGAACTCTCGGTGCAGGAAATGCCGGCCGAACTCGGCAAGATCCGGCATTTCAGCGCGGTCTCGGTGCTTGCGGATGGGGCGCCGGTTTTGCTTCTGGACGATGAGGACCTGATCTCTTCCATCCAGAGTCTGGTTGCCGCCGGCCAATTGTGCACGGGTACGCCGTCTTCCCCGGCCCGGGCGGCAGCGTCGAAGCGAATCCTGGTGGTGGAGGATTCCCTGACCGTGCGGGAATTGGAACGCAAGGTCCTGACCGGGCGCGGGTACGCGGTGGAAACCGCCACCGACGGCATGGACGGCTGGAACAAGCTGCGCGCCGGCGATTTCGACCTGGTGATCACTGATGTAGACATGCCGCGGATGGACGGGATCGAATTGGTGCAGCAGATTCGGGCGACGCCACGACTCCACGACTTGGCGGTCATGATCGTAACGTACAAAGGCCGGCCGGAAGACCGGCGGCGCGGGCTCGAGGCCGGGGCGGATTATTACTTCACCAAATCGAGTTTTCACAACGAAGAACTGGTGAGGGTGGTCGAGGAGATTATCGGGGGGGCAACCGGATGAGGGTGGCGATTGTCAATGATTCGTTGCTGGCGCGGGAAGTCATTCGCCGCAGCGTCCTGGTTCGCCCCGATGTGACGATTGCCTGGGTGGCGACCAATGGCGCTGAGGCGATCGAACGGTGCTGCAAAGACCGTCCGGACCTGATCCTGATGGACCTGGTCATGCCCGATGTCGACGGGGTCACGGCGACCGCGCGGATCATGCACGACTGTCCCTGCCCGATTCTGATCGTGACGGTGTCGATCAATCGCAACACCACCCCTGCCTTCGCGGCGATGGGCGCCGGAGCCATCGACGTCATGGCCCTACCCGCCAATTGGCGGCATGGGAACGAGCTCCTGCAAAAAATCAGCCAGATCGAGCGGCTGCACCGGCCTCTCCCGTTCCGGGCCAGGCCCCGGAGCCCCGCTTCGAGCGGCCCCCAACCGGGTATGCCCCTGATCTTGATCGGAGCGTCCGCCGGGGGTCCGGCGGCGTTAGCCGAACTTCTTGGTGCCCTGCCCGAAGGGTTCGCCGCCGGCATCGTGCTGGCACAGCACCTCGATACGCGCTTTGCCGACGAGTTTATACGCTGGCTGCAGAAACAAACGCCGCTGCGGGTCCGGTGCGCCCGCCAGGATGATACGGTGGAGACCGGCACGGTGCTGGTGTCGGCAGAAAATCGTAACCTGGTCTTCCGGGAGAACGGGTTATTGGGCTATACCCACGAGCCGGCGAGCTACCACGTTCCGTCCATCGACGCGCTTTTCTTTTCTGCGAACGGGCTGCCGAATTCCTACCTCGCTGCCGTTCTGCTGACGGGGATGGGTGCCGACGGCGCCGCGGGCTTGAAAGCGTTGCGGGACGCCGGCCACCTGACCATTGCACAGGATGAAACCAGTTCGGCACTTTACGGAATGCCGCGAGCTGCCGCCCAGATCGGGGCGGCGTGCGAGATTCTGCCGCTGGCCAGGATTGCCCCCCGCCTCAAAATGTTTTGCCGGATGAGTTACGACGCCCATGGAAACAGAACCGATTGGACTTAGCGCGGAGACGGTCCGAGTGCTTGTGGTCGATGACCAGATCATGATCGCCGAAGCGGTCCGGCGCATGCTGGCCCATGACTCGACCATCGAGGTTGTAAGCGTGCACGACGGCGCGACCGCGCTGGCGACGGCCGAGGCCATCAGTCCCACCGTCATTCTCCAGGATCTGGTCATGCCGGGCATCAACGGGCTCGACCTGCTGAAGCGGTACCGGACACACCCGGTGCTGCAACACGCTCACGTGATCGTGCTTTCCAGCCATGAAGATCCGGCGATCAAGAAATCGTGCTTTGAAGCCGGCGCCAACGATTATCTGGTCAAGCTACCTGACCAGATGGAACTGTTGGCCCGCGTGCGCCTGCACTCGCAGGCTGCTCAACGGCACGTGCAACTGCGGAGCGCGCTGCAGGCCCTGAAGCAGGGCCAGCGAGTGCTGCTGGAAAAAAACGCCGAGTTAGCCCGGCTGAACGAACGGTTGTCCGAGGCGACCCGATTCAAATCCGAGTTCCTCGCGAACATGAGCCACGAGATTCGAACTCCCCTGATCGGCGTACTCGGCATGGCCGAACTGCTTGCCAACGGCCAGCTGGAGCCGAGCCAACGCGAGCGCGTCGACGTCATCCGAAGTTCGGGCGAAACGCTCCTTCAGGTGCTGAACGATGTGCTGGATATTTCCAAGATTGAATCCGGCAAGCTGGAGCTGGAGGCCACGCGTTTTGACCTCCGCAATACCGTGGACCAGACGCTGGAGTTACTTGCGCCGCTCGCATTCGATAAAGGCCTTGAGATCAGCGCCTGGGTGGACGCGGCGTTGCCGGCCCAGCTCGTCGGTGATCCCACCCGCTTCCGGCAGGTAATGTTGAACCTGCTCAGCAATGCGATCAAGTTTACGGCCGCCGGGGAGATCGAATTGCGAATGCAACGGTCACCGGCGAATCCAGCTTTTTTGGAAGGTTGCGTCGAGGACACCGGCATCGGCATACCGGAAGACAAGCTGGGACGATTATTTCACTCTTTCAGCCAGGCCGACGTGGCCGTCACCCGGCAGTTTGGTGGCACCGGATTGGGTCTCGCCATCTGCCGGAACCTGCTCACCCTGATGGGCGGACGCATCTGGGTGGAAAGCGAGGCCGGACGCGGCGCCCGGTTCTTTTTTCAGATCCCGCTGACGACCGGCCCGGACGACTCCGGCCCGCGCCATCCAGAGACGGCGCCGCGACCGAGGCGAGCGGCCGCGCTGCTCCGCCACCAGAGGCTCCTGCACGCACTGACCACCTACGGCGCCAGCCTCGGGCTGTCGATCCGGCCCCTGTCCGGCTGGCCCACGCGCCTGCTGCCGGGCGAAAATATTCTTTTCGTCGACTACGATGCGTTCCGCACGGACGCGCTACAAAACCTCTCGGTCACCTTACCCGCGACCGTGGCGCTCTACACGCGATCACGGGATCTGGCGGCCATTCAGGATCAGTTCCCGCAGGCGACCGTGCTGAGCTTGCCGGTAAAATACCGCCAACTGATCAGCCTGTTAGGTGCCCCCGAAGCTGCTCGGCTCGATGGCCAGACCACTGGGCC
The DNA here is from genome assembly GCA_019243005.1 of Verrucomicrobiota bacterium. Classification (GTDB taxonomy): domain Bacteria; phylum Verrucomicrobiota; class Verrucomicrobiia; order Chthoniobacterales; family JAFAMB01; genus JAFBAP01. The sequence continues at coordinate 6,132 of JAFAUY010000467.1, forward strand.
AGTGGCGGATCGAAACCTGGATAAACCGCCGGTCCGCCGGGTGCTGGTCGTGGACGACAGCGCGATTAACCGGCAAATCTGCGTGGCGCACCTCCAGAATCTCGGGGTTGATCAAGTGGAAGAGGCTGAAGATGGCGTGCAAGCGGTGGACCTGGCCCAACGAGAGCCATTCGACCTGATCTTCATCGACCTGCGTATGCCCAGGATGGACGGGTTTGACGCCACCCGCCAGCTCCGTGCCGTGCTGCCGGGACACCACCAACCCCTGATCGTCGCGTTGACGGCCAACGCACTCGGAAACGTGCGGGAACTCTGCCTGGAGGCCGGCATGGACGACTTCCTGCTTAAGCCGGTCCGCCTGGCGGATCTCGAACGCGTCTTGCACACTTTACCTTCCAACAAGCGGCAGGCACGGCCGACGGCCGCCGAAGAAGGCCGGGACATGCTTCCCCTGCCCGTTTGCAACCGGCAACATCTGAGCCGGTTGTGCCGCAGCATCGGTGCGGACGCGGCCTGCCGGAAACTCATCGATGGGTTCATCTGTGAGATGAAGACGCTGATTCCGCGTTTGGCCGAACTCGCGCAGGATGCTGAGCGACTCGGGTTCACGATGCACAAAATGAAGGCGGTGGCCGGTTACCTCGGCGCGGCGCGCCTGGCGGACATCTGCGAACGGGTGGAGACGGCGGCGCAACGCGCTCCGCGCGAATTGGCCGGAGCCATGTTGGACGAATTGGAAAAGACTCTGGATCTCTCGATCCAAACCTACGAGGACGTGGCGGTAACGGGTAACGCGTAACGGGTGTGCGGCGCGGCCCGGTTGACGGACTTAAAGCCCAGTGATATGATAGGTTAATTTCCAAGGTAATAGGGTGGTTCTCTGGGCATCCTGGAAGGTGAATCGTTTAGGTTCAACCAGCCTGGGATGCTGAGAGGACAAGAGAAAGCGGGTTTGTAAGGAACCGGCTGGATCTGACTCTCAAGTTGAAACCAAGACTTGAGACAGGACGGCTAAATGGAAATTATCAGCAAGGTTATCTTTGACGTCACGATCGTGACGGTCAGTACTGCCATCATGCTCGCGCCGCGTGCAATCGACGCTTACCTGGTGTGGCGCGACCGGAAGAATGCGCCCGACGAGACGGAATAACGTACGTGCAGCAGGCATGGCGCCCGGGGCGCATGCATCTGCTCCTCTACACACCAATCAGCGGCCGTTAACATCATGATGGATCCTAACACCTATGTGCTCGCCGCTGTGCTTGACCGCCTGCGGCAGAGACAAAAGGGTAAACTGCCTGCGGAACCGGAGTTTACGCCTTTCAACTTGTCATGGCTGCGCCACGCGCGGAGAGATAATCAACCCCTGGCGACGGAACGTGAAACGGAAGCGCAGGGGGAAGGAAAGTTGGAGGCACTTGCGTAAAGAACGAGCCGTCGCCTCCGTGCAGCGAGGTTGGGCTTCCCGCCAGGCATGCTTTTTCCGGCCGTACGTTCAGGGTATCCGGTGACCCTGAAACCGCTCAGACGTTATCTGAGTCAGGGGTGGTTTCCGGCGAAGCCGGCGACAAGTCCGGCACATCGGGGGCCGCATCGTTATCGGGCGGATCCGCCAGCTCCACCGCCACGGTCGGCATCGAGAAAATGACCGGGCCCGGCACAGACTGCGGGTCATGAGGCTTGAAAAACTGGGTCCAAACGCCAACCGCGACGATTGCCGTAGCGAGCAGTGCGGTTCTGATAGTTTCGGTGAGGACGGTGCGTGATTTCTTTTTAACTTCCTGCATTTTACGAAAAACTTTCCCGCGCCCTATAGCATTGGCAGCATGCCGCTTTTTCGCAAGTAGGTTCGAAAGCTCCCCGGACGAGCGAGGTTATCCGGACGCCAGCTGTCTGGCCCAGCGGTTCGCCAAGACGCCGTTCACCAGGAGTTGGAACGGATGATAAAACATGATTGGCAAGAGGATCAGGCTCAGGTCCGCTCGGGTCCCGAAAATGAGCATCGCCAGCGGTACGCCCATGGCGAGCGTCTTCTTTACGGAACAAAAGTAAGCCGCGATGAAATCCTCGCGATTCAGCCTCAGCCAGTGACCCGCCAGCTGGACCAGACAGGAAATGGTGAGGTAAAGCGCGATGATCATGGCCAACACGCCGAGGGTGAGCCCGTAGCCAAACTTATGCCAGATCCGGTTTTGGACGGAGTCGCAGAATGCGCTGTAGACGATAAACAGGATGATGGCGTTGCTGATCCAGTTAACCCAACGTTTATTCGCGTCGACGAACCGCCGGACGAAGGGGCGTAGCAGCATACCGATTGCGAACGGCACCAGGGTAAGCAGGAGGATTTGGCCCAACAAAGCGCCGAAATGCCCATGCTGGCCGGTCGTGGACATCAGCAACTGAACGCAGACCGGGGTAAGGACCACGCCGATGATGTTTGAAAAAGCTGCGCTGAAGATTGCGCCGGCCACGTTCCCGCCCGCGACGGCGGTCAGCACGACCGAGGTCGACACGGTCGAGGGCAGCACGCAAAGGTACAGCATCCCCGCGCGGATCGGCGGCGGTTCGCCGGGCCACAACCGCGGCACAACGGCGGCGAAGACCAGGCCGACCAGCGGGAACACGATAAAAGTGAAACTTTGGATGGTCGCGTGCAGCCGCCAGTTTCCCGCGCCGGTGCGCATCCTGTTGAGGGGAATCGAGAGCCCTTGCAGGAACAGGATCAGCGCGATTCCCAAGTCACCGACAAGTTCCGGGTGCAGCACCCCGTTCCGGGC
>JAFAUY010000162.1 GCA_019243005.1 Verrucomicrobiota bacterium
TTACTGCGCCCCGCTCGACGTCGAATTGTCGCCGGCCAACGTTTACCAACCGGATGTGTTGTACGTCTCTAATGCCCGCAAAGACCGGGTTAAGCGGAAGCGGGTCGTGGGGGCGCCGGACTTGGTCGCCGAGGTCCTTTCGCCGTCGACCGCCCGCTACGACCAAGGTGACAAGTTGCTCCGGTACGCCCGCAGCAGCGTCGCGGAAATGTGGATCATCGACCCGGAAGACCACCAGGTGGAGGTCTACCGCTTTGACCGGGAGAACCCCTTGGAACCAAAGCGGATTTTGAAGGGTGATGACGTGCTTCGGACCGAGCTGTTGCCCGGCTTTGAATTGCCCTTGGGGCGGCTGTTTCGGACGGCTTGAACTCAGCTGGGCATCAGACGAGCAGGGAAGGATCCCGTTCGCCGGCCCGGACTTGTTAAGCATGCAGGGATGGTCTTATGATAAATCACCCCCCGCCCCGTTCAGACCGCGGCCCTCCTTCTTTCGAGGGAAAGGGGCAATAACCAGGAGACTCCCATGTTACCCGAGGCGCAAAAAGGAAATGTAGAGATCATCGAAAAAGTGGTCGCGCTGCTTCGAGACGAGGCGCCGGAAGGAAAAATCGCCCAGGCCGAGAGGTTCACCCGCCAGTATTATCGCCAGGTCGATGCGGAAGACCTCGCCGAGCGTAGTACCTCCGATCTCTGCGGCGCGGCGCTGGCGCACCTGGATTTCATGCGGGAGTTCAAATCCGGCGCCCCGAAACTGCGCGTTTACAACCCGCAAAGCCGGAAGGACGGCTGGGAGTCCACGCATACGGTCATCGAGATCGTCAACGACGACACGCCGTTCCTCGTGGATTCGGTAACGATGGAAATCAACCGCCAGGGCCTGACTGCACACCTGACCATTCACCCGGTCATGAAGACGAAGCGGGATGCGGATGGTGAGCTGGCTGAAATTCTGCCCCGCGAAGCCGGCCAAAGCGGCGCTTCCGAGTCGATCATGCACGTCGAAGTCGACCGGCAAACCGATCCCGAAAAGCTGGCTGAGCTGGAAGCAGGCATTCTGCGCATTCTTAGCGACGTGCGCAAGGCGGTTGAGGATTATCCGGAAATGAAGGACCACATGACTCGCCTGGTCGCTGAGATTGGAAAACCCTATCCGGAAGGGCTGATTCCCGAAACCGTGGACGAGGACAAAGCGTTCCTGGCATGGCTCACGGACCGCCATTTCATCTTTTTGGGTTATCGCGATTACGATCTGGTCAAAGAAGGTGACGAAGACGTTTTGCGTGTCGTGCCGGGTTCCGGCCTTGGCATCTTGCGTGAGACGAGTCAGACCAATATTTCGAAAAGCTTCGCCACGGTCACTCCGGAAGTAAGAAAGCTCGCACGCGCGCCCGAGCTGCTGATACTGACGAAGGCGAACTCGCGTTCCACGGTGCATCGCCCCGGCTACCTTGATTACGTCGGTGTGAAGCGTTTCGACGCGAAAGGTCAGGTCTTGGGGGAGCGGCGCTTTCTCGGGCTTTTCACTTCCACCGCATACGCTTCACACCCGGCGGATATCCCGCTGCTGCGCCGCAAGGTGAACAACGTCATCGCGCGCGCCGGGTTCGATCCACATGGTCACACGGGAAAGGCATTGGTCGCGATCCTGGAACAGTATCCGCGCGACGAACTGTTCCAGATATCGGAAGACGAGCTTTTCGAACATGCCATGGGGATACTGCGCCTGGACTATCGCCAGCGCACCCGGCTGTTCGTGCGGAGGGATCTCTACGGCCGGTTCCTGTCATGCCTGGTCTATGTGCCGCGTGAAAACTACAGCGGCGAGGTACGCAGGCGCGCGCAACAGATCCTGATGCACGCGTTCAACGGCATCAGCTCGGAGTTTACGCTGTATCTATCCGACTCCCCCTTGGCGCGCGTGCTCATCGTCGTTCGCACCAAGCCGGGAAGCGTGCCTGACTTCGACGTTCGTGAAATCGAAAGGCAAATCGCCAAGGTGGCCCGCCGCTGGGAGGATGAGCTGCACGACGCGCTCATCGCCCGTTTGGGCGAGGAGCGGGGCATCCAGCTCTATCGCCGCTTCGGAAACGCGTTCCCCGCCGGCTACCGCGAGGACCGTTCCGTTGAGGAAGCCGTTACTGACGCCGCGATCATGGACACGCTCGGGGCGGAGGACAAACTTGCGATGAACCTTTATGCGGGTGACGAAGCGGGCGCCACCCCGCTGCGGCTGAAGCTTTTTCACTCGGGCGAGCCCGTGCCCCTGTCTTTGAGCCTCCCCATGCTCGAACGCATGGGCGTCAAAGTGCTTGACGAGCTTTACTACAAAGTGGAGCCCGAGGGAATACCGCCGATTTACGTCCATGATTTCGGCATGAGTCACCCGGAAGGCATCCCGTTCGGTGTTACCCAGGTGAAAAGCGGGTTTGAGGAAGCGTTTGCGCGTGCGTGGCGCGGCGAGGTTGAAAATGACGACTTCAACCGGCTGGTGCTGCAGGCAAATCTCAGCTGGCGCGAAGTCACCATTTTGCGCGCCTACAGCAAGTACTTGCGCCAGACCGGGTTCACTTTCAGGCAGGCGTACGTGGAACAGGCGCTCTCCAACAACGCGGCGATCGCAAAAAAACTGATTGGTCTCTTTGTTGCGCGTTTCGATCCCGAGACGGCCGCCGGAGCGGGCGTAAACATACAGGCATTGACGGCCGAAATCGAAAGGGCGCTGGATTCGGTCGCAAACCTGGACGAGGACCGTATCCTGCGGCGTTTTCTGGCCGTGATTCAGGCGACGGTTCGCACCAATTACTTCCAGAAAGACGCCGCCGGTGCGGCCAAGCCCTACCTTTCCTTCAAGTTCAATCCGGCGCTGGTGCCGGGGCTGCCTGAGCCCAAACCCCTGTTCGAAATCTACGTTTACTCGCCGCGCATCGAGGGGGTGCATTTACGAGGCGGCAAGGTGGCGCGCGGAGGGTTGCGCTGGTCCGACCGCCGTGAGGACTTCCGCACCGAGATCCTCGGCCTGGTCAAGGCGCAGATGGTCAAGAACGC
>JAFAUY010000457.1 GCA_019243005.1 Verrucomicrobiota bacterium
CACTTGCCGGGCGGGCGCGCGCCCCATGCGACAATATGTCTCATCCCGCGGCCGCGCCGCGTGCGCGGCGGAAGCGTTCACACGGTCACACGGCGAAACAGAGCGGAGGCGGCGAGCACGGCGGAAACGTTCACACGGCGGTCACGGCGACCACGGCGGGAAGACCAATAATTACCTTCGAATTCCGGACTTGACCTCGGCAGCCCGAACCCGTCACCCGCCACTGATACGCTGGCGTTTCACCGGTTCTCCGTCGGTTCTTTGTTTATCTCACCGGGTAAAGCAGCCGGTCCTCTTGTTTTTCCAATTCTTTGACCACGGTACAGAGGTAAACCGTCCGGTCGGTGAACCGCTTATATTTGGTGATTTCCGACCGGTTAAGCACTTTGAACCCGTAACGCTTGAACAGCTTGAAGCCGCGCCGGCCATCGAAGGTAACGATTTGGGCGTGCACCTGTTTCACGCCGGACTCGTAAAGAAACGCCAGGTAAGTTTCGAGCAGTTGCCGGCAAATCTCGACGCTGCGTGCCCCCGGCAGAATATTGAGGTGGAAATGCCCGATCGACCGTGGTGCGGCGGGTACCTCCCGCCAGGCGTTCAAAATGATCCAATGCACGAAGCGCCGCGATTCCGGCCGGTACCGCCAGTATCGCCAGGCGAGTTTGGCCACGAGGCGAATGGTATGAAAGAAGCTGAACGCCTGATGCTTCAGGGGGAACCGTGAACCCAAAAGGTAACCCTTGATTTGCCCGTCGACGGTAACGACAAAAGCCGACTCGGGTTCATGGTTCAGATAATATTCGGTAAGGAAATCGGCAAAAAGTTCGCGGTCTTCGAAAACTGGATCAATTGGGTTACCAAGGAAGCCGGTGTCGCAGCACAGCGCGCGCAGCGTTGCTCGATCTTCCGGCCGGTACCGGCGGACGATCACGCCGCGAGGTTCCGTAGCCGTAAAGTGCATCACCTTATCTAAATCCTGATCTGTTGGTAAATGTCAAACATCGTGCGGAAAACCGAGTTCCAGGAATAACGGGCGGCGACCCGTTTGCTGGCTTGCAGACCGGCTTTGACCAAGTCGGTCTCGTTTATGGCGAGAATGGCGGAGGCCAGGGATCCCGGCGAGTTTTCGGCCGCCCAATAGGATTGGTCGGCAAAGATGATACGGTCCATGTAACTTCCGCGGATTCCTACGACCGGCGTTCCGCAAGCCTGGCTCTCAAGGGCGACCAGCCCGAAGGTCTCCTGGACGCCCGGATGGACGAACAGGTCTGCCGCCCGGTAATAGCGGGCAAGCTGTGCCTGGTCGGAACAGTAGTTGATCCAGGTAACGGCGCCGGTGCGCTTCTGAAGCTCCAACAAATGTTCACGCTGCGGGCCGTCGCCGATTACCAGCAAGGCAAATCTGCCGGGAGCGAGCTGTTCCTCGAGCAAGCTGAACGCGGCAAATAAAGTCTTGACGTTTTTCTCAGGGGCGAGCCGGCCGACGTAAAGCAACAGTCGGCGTTTCGGGTCCATCGGCAGCGTGGCCCGGGTCTGATCACGGTCGTGACCGGCGTGAAAGGTGTCCGTGTTCACGCCGAGTTCGCAGAGCACGGTATTTTCCACCCCCCATTCCCGGAGCACCTGGGCGAGGCCGAGGGAGGAGACGAACGTATGGGTAAAGTGGTTGTAAAGCGACCGCACATAATGCTTCACCACGTCCATCATGATGTCGCTGGCGGTCTTACCGAAATATTTCACCGTGGTGCGCAGGTAAGCCTCGGGGAAATGGGAATGATAGAAGCCGACCACCGGGATACGGAGGGCTTCTCCGGACGCGATCGCTTTCCAGGCTACCTGGTAAGGGTCACTCGACTCGATCACGTCCGGGCGTTCGCTCTCCAGAATGGTTTCCACCGCGTTCAGGTTCAGCAGCACGCGATAACGGGATGTTTGGGAGACGAGCGGGGCGGCGATGGAGTAGGTGCGGGCCTGCGGCGTCGCGACGGTCTCGGTTTTCGGGCCCGGGATGATCAGGATGTGGTCGTGCCCGGCGGTCTCGGCGTATTTGCGCTTTTCCTCCAGGTAACGTTTCACCCCGCCGCTGAGGGGCGAATAAAACTGCGTCAGGTCGCAAACCTTCATCAGAGGGAGATCCAGGCGGGCGGTACGCCGAACCGGTGCGGGGCGACGGGAGCGCGGCAGGTGCCGCTGCGGCGCCGGTCTTAATAGAGCGGCAGGGAAGTGCCGACCTCCTCCAGCCGTGCCGAGTCGATGTCGACCAGGTAACGCTCGGCGTCGATGGCGGCGGCACAACCCTGGCCGGCCGCCGTTACGGCCTGACGGTAGATCGGATCGGCAACGTCGCCGGCCGCAAAAACCCCCGGAAGGTTGGTCTGGGTGCCTTTGCGCGTCAGCAGGTAGCCGTTTGGGTCCATCTCCAGTTTACCGCGGAACGGCTGGGTGTTAGGCGTGTGGCCGATCGCGATGAAAACGCATTTTACCGCCAGCCGGCTGCGTTCCTTGGTTTTCAGGTCAAGCAGTTCCACGGCTTCCAGTTCGCCCTGGGCATCCCCGACGTAGCGGGTGGCGATCGTGTTCCAGATCGGCTCGATTTTCGGGTGCGTAAGCGCGCGATCAGCCAGGATGGCCGAGGCCCGCAGGTGGTCGCGCCGGTGGATCAGGTAAACTTTGGAAGCGAAGCGGGTCAGGAAAACGGCTTCCTCGCAGGCGGTATCGCCGCCGCCGATCACCGCCACCGGGACATCCCGGTAGAAAGCACCGTCACAAGTGGCGCAGGACGTCAAACCATGGCCCTTGAACTTCGATTCATTTTCCAGCCCCAGCCACTTGGCCGAAGCACCGCTGGCAATGATCACGGTTTGGGCTTCCAGCCACTCGCCGTCGACCTGCAGACGCCGGTAGCCGGTTGCCGGCTCGAAAGCTTCCACCACGCCGAAACGGAAGCGGGCGCCGAAGCGCTCGGCTTGCTGGTGCATGTTCATGATCAGTTCCGGACCGTCAATGCCTTCGGGAAACCCGGGATAATTCTCTACGAGCGTCGTCGTCGTCAGCTGACCGCCCGGCTCGCGTCCTTCCAGGACAAGGGGATTCAAATTTGCCCGCGCCGTATAAATGGCCGCGGTGAGGCCTGCACACCCGGTGCCGATGATGATGACTTTCTCCATGGCCCCCTTAAGTGACATCAAAAACATCACCCTGCAACGGCCGGTGGCGGTAACGGGCGGCGGGCGGGGGGTGTCGGGTAGGGTCCGGCGGTTCTTCTAATCTGTGTTAATCTGGGTAATCTGTGGACCTCTTTTCCTGAGCGTCATGTTTACTGGGATCGTTGAAGCGACCGGCAGGGTGGAACGCCTGGTGGAAACGGCGGTAGCCGGCTCATTTCATTTACTGCTGGAGACGCCGTTGGCGGCAGCGCTCAAAATTGGGGACAGCCTGGCGATCAACGGGTGTTGCCTTACGGTCGCCGAGTTGCGCGGGGAAATGATTCGTTTCGATTTGCTCACGGAAACGTTGCGGCGTACCAATCTCGAGGACCTTCGTCCGGGCAGCCTCGCCAACCTGGAACGGCCCATGGCGGCTGACGGCCGTTTCGGCGGTCACCTGGTGCAGGGGCACGTCGACACCGCGGCCGAGATTCTGGCGATCGAAGCGGCCGGCCGCGATCACCGCATCGAAATTTCGCTGCCGGCTGCATTCGCGCGTTACCTCGTTTTCAAAGGGTCAATCGCCGTAAATGGCATCAGCCTGACGGTAGCGGAACTTCTCGAATCGAGTTTTGTCCTGTGGATCATCCCGCACACATGGGAGGTAACCAACTTGCGCGGGCTCGAGCCGGGAGAGCGTGTAAACCTGGAATTCGACCTGGTGGCCAAATACGTCGAGCGCATGATGCCGGAATCGTTGCAAGCCAGCCAACGCTAGGGAAGGTGCGAGAGAGGCCCGGGGAAATTCGCCTCACGATCCCCTAATCGGGGGATGCCACCCGCTGGCGGGTGCGTTTCACGGCGGCGCGCCGCTGCTTGGCTTCACGGATTTCCCGCTTCAGAGCCGCCGGCCGCGGCGAGTGCTGCCGACGCGCCCTTTCGCGGGCCGCGCGTATCGCGTTCCGCTCGTCCTCGCGACGCCGTTCCAGCAGGCTGATGAGGCGTTCAAGGGCCAGTTGGCGATTGCGGTATTGGGAGCGCGAATCCTGCGCCGTGACGGCAAGGCCGGACCCCCGGTGACGCAAGGTCACGGCGGTCGAAACCTTGTTCACGTTCTGGCCGCCCGGCCCGCCGGAACGCGCAAAAATCTCGTCAAATTCCTCCGGCCTGAAACCGAGCTTCTCGAGCCGCCTGAGCTGGGTGCGATCGCCAATGAGCATGGGGTTACGCCTTTAGTAGCCGCAGGCTGCAGACTAACTTACGCTACACTCAGGGAGCAACCCGGTGGATCGGTCCAGACGGCCGGTGGGCGGCTGCTTCCGTGGGCGGAGCCGCCGGGGTAAACGCCGGCGGCCTTGGCCGGCCGGGCGCGTTCACGGCGGCGAGGCGCACTTTTCCCGGTTGACGCCTTTTCAAGCCCGCCCTATGTAGCAGAACGCTTACCCCCCTTTCCTACGCGACCCCGCCATGAACATCCACGAATACCAAGCTAAACAGCTCTTCGAACGCTTTGGCATTGCCACCCCAAAGGGAGGTCCGGCAGAGACGCCCGAACAAGCCGAAGCGGTAGCGGTAAGTCTGCACACCTCCAACCTGGTCATCAAGGCGCAGATCCATGCCGGCGGCCGAGGTAAAGGCACGTTCACCAATGGCTTCAAAGGCGGCGTGCACCTCTGCTCGAGTCCGGCGGAAATACGGGCGGTGGCGGAAAAAATGCTGGGCCAGACGCTCGTCACGCATCAGACCGGGCCGGCGGGTAAAGTTGTCCGCAAAGTGTTAGTGGCCGAGTCGGTGGAAATCGCACGTGAGAATTATCTGGCCATCCTGATGGATCGGGCGACGGGCGCGCCGGTCGTGGTGGCCAGCACCGAGGGTGGGGTGGAAATTGAGAAGGTTGCCGAAGAACATCCGGAAAAAATCGCGCGCGAATCGGTGCACCCGCTCGCCGGGGTGCAACCCTACCAGGCCCTGAAAGTCGCGCGCGAACTGGGCTTCGAGGGAAACCAACTCAAGGCGGCCGCGAAGCTGATCAATAACCTTTTCAAACTCTTCCTCTCCCTGGATTGTTCCCTGGTCGAGATCAACCCGCTCGTGGTTACCAAAAAGGGTGAAGTCCTCGCGCTGGACGCCAAGTTTAACTTCGACGATAACGCGCTCTTCCGGCACCCGGAGATCGTTGCGATGCGGGACACCGAAGAGGAAGACCCGCGTGAAGTTGAAGCTTCCAAGTACGGCCTTAACTACATCGGGCTGGATGGAAACATCGCTTGCCTGGTGAACGGCGCCGGGCTGGCGATGGCCACGATGGACATCATCAAATACGCCGGGGGTGAACCCGCCAATTTCCTGGATGTCGGCGGCGGCGCGAGTGAAGAGCAGGTAACGGAGGCGTTCAAAATCCTGGTCTCGGACAAAAACGTGCGGGCCATCCTGGTGAACATTTTCGGCGGGATCATGCGTTGCGACGTGATTGCCCAGGGCATCATCAATGCGGTGAAGGCCGTGAGCCTGCCGGTGCCGCTGGTGGTACGGCTGGAGGGCACCAACGTCGAGCGCGGCAAGCAGTTGTTGGCCGAATCGAAGTTGCCGATCCAAACCGCGTCGGACCTTGCTGAAGCCGCGCGCCTGGTCGTGGGCGCAGCGAAAGCCGCCTAGATCCTCAGATTATCCCTCATACCCAACTACTTTCCATGTCTATCCTGGTCAACAAACAGACTCGATTGCTCGTCCAAGGGATTACCGGAAGTTCGGGCGCCTTCCATGCCCGTGGTTGCGCCGAGTACGGCACCAACGTCGTGGCCGGGGTCACGCCTGGCAAAGGCGGGCAGAAGTTTGATGATAAAATACCCATCTTCGACACCGTGTATGAAGCCCGGCGGGAGACCGGCTGCAACGCCACCATGATCTTCGTGCCGGCGCCGTTCGCCGCCGATGCCATTCTGGAAGCGGCGGATGCCGGCGTCGAACTGATCGTCTGCATCACGGAAGGCATCCCCGTGACCGACATGATGCGGGTCAAGGACGTTCTCAAAGGCAAACCGGGCCGCCTGATCGGCCCGAACTGTCCGGGCATCATCACCCCGGGCGAATGTAAGATCGGCATTATGCCCGGCTACATCCATAAACCGGGTACGGTGGGCGTGATCTCGCGTTCCGGCACATTGACCTACGAAGCCGTCTGGCAACTGACCCAGCGCGGTTATGGCCAGTCGACGTGCATCGGCATCGGCGGTGACCCGATCAACGGGACTTCGCACCTCGATGCGGTGAAGATGTTCGCCGCAGACCCCGGCACGGAGGCGTTGATTCTGATCGGCGAAATCGGCGGCACGGCGGAAGAGGAAGCCGCCGCCTGGATCAAGGATCATTACAAAAAGCCGGTCTGCGGGTTCATCGCGGGTGCGACTGCGCCGCCCGGGCGCCGGATGGGGCACGCCGGAGCGATCGTGGCCGGTGGTAAAGGAACGGCGGCAAGCAAAATCGAAGCGTTGCGAGCGGCCGGTATTGCCGTGGCCGAAACGCCTGCCTCGATCGGCGAAACGCTGATCGGCGTGATCAAGGGATGATGGTTTATGGCCGCGCTCAGCAAGGGACTTGAAGGCGTCATCGCAAACGAAACCCGGCTCGGGGACGTCAGGGGACAAGAAGGCCAACTCATCTACTGCGGTTACGACATCAATGAGCTAGCCGGGAACGTTTCTTTCGAAGAAGTCATTTACCTGTTGTGGAACAACCGGCTGCCGAACCGCGCCGAGCTCCGGTCGCTTAAAGAACAGCTTGCGTCTGAACGTCAACTCCCCGAGCAGGTCATCGCGTTCATCAAGACGGCTCCGAAGGCGGCGGCGCCCATCGACGTTTTGCGGACGGCGGTCTCGATGCTCGGGCTGCACGATCCGGCCGTGGCAACAGACAACAGCCTGGAAGCCAACCGGCATCGCGCGGCCAGCCTGGTGGCAAAAACCGGGGTGATCATCGCTTACTTTCACCGGGCCCGGAACGACCTGGAATTGCCCCCGGTGCGTCAGGATCTGAGCGAAGCCGGCCATTTCCTTTACCTGCTCGACGGCAAAGAGCCGTCGGAGCAGAAAACCAAAACCCTCGACGTGGCTTTCGTGCTGCACGCGGAACACGGGATGAACGCTTCCACCTTCAGCGCGCGCGTCACCATTTCCACGTTGACTGACATTTATTCGGCCATCACGGCCGCCGTCGCGACGTTGAAGGGTCCCCTGCACGGGGGCGCGAACGAAGGCGTCATCCACATGCTGCAGGAGATCGAGACGCCGGACCGCGTGGACGCCTACATCGAGAAAGCATTGGCCGAGAAGAAAAAGATCATGGGCATCGGCCACCGCGTTTATAAGGTGCTCGATCCCCGGGCGCCGCACCTGCGGAACATGGCGGTGCAGCTCAGCCAGGAACTGGGTGAACCGAAATGGATCGAAATGTCGGAACGGATTGCGGCCTTGATGAAGGAGAAAAAGGGGCTGTACGCGAACGTCGATTTCTATTCGGCCACGGTCTATTACTCCCTCGGCATCCCGACGGACCTGTTCACCCCGATTTTTGCCATTTCCCGCATGGCCGGTTGGACGGCCCACGTGCTGGAGCAACTGGCGGACAACCGCCTTTACCGGCCGCTGAGCCAATACATCGGTGAACCGCCCGGCCGGACGTTCGTGCCGATCGAGGAGCGGTAGCGGGGGCCGCGTTCGGTCACACGGCGGGCACGGCGAAGACCATCACACGGCGCCACGGCGGAACACGGCGACCGCGGCACGGAAACTTCGGTATTCGGAGCGGCCTGATGAGTGCCCGATCCTGGTGTCAAGTTCCGGGTTGGGAGATCCTTTTCTGCGTCGTCGGCGTGTTCTGCGGATCCGCCGCCTGCGCGTTTCCGGCGGGGCACGGTATGAGGGTATGCGACGGATAATCGTCTCTTTACGCCGTGGTCGCCGTGTTCCGCCGTGGCGCCGTGTGATGGTCTTCGCCGTGCCCGCCGTGTGAGCCGGTTAACCGGTCGAACTCCGCCAGCGCCATCGCGATGACCTGATCCATGTTGTAATACCGGTAAGTGGCGAGCCGGCCGACAAAGCTGACGTTCGGATAGGCCGCGGCCAACCGCGCGTACCTGGCGTAAGCGGCCTTGGCTTCGGGCGCAGGAATGGGGTAATACGGCTCTCTACCCGGGCCGTAATCTTCCGGGTATTCCCGGATGATGGTCGTCACCGGCAAGACCTGGCCCGTGATGTGTTTGGTCTCCACGATCCGGGTGAACTCGAAATCGTTCGGGTAATTGACCTGCACGGCCGGCTGGAAAAATGGTACCGGCAAGGTCTCAGGTTCGAAACGCAATGAGCGGTACGGCAAAGGCCCGAACCGGTGCTGAAAGAACTCGTCGACCGGCCCGGAGTAGACGAGGTGCTTGAAAGACACTTTGCCGATCACGTCGCGCAAGGTGATGCCTAATCGCACCTCAATTTTAGGGTGGTCAAGGATCCGCTGGATCAGCGGCGTGTAACCGTCCGCCGGGAGTGCCTGGAATCTCTCGGTTAAATACCGGTTGTCCCGGTTTGTCCGGATCGGAATACGCCCGCACACGCCGGGATCAAGTTCGGATGGGTCGCGGCGCCACTGTTTGCGCGTGTAGTTCTTGAAGAATTTCTCGTACAGTTCACGCCCGACCTGGGCGACGATGACTTCCTCGGAATTCCTGGGCGGCCGGGCCAGCGGGACGCGCCATTTGGCGAGGGTCACTTCCATTTCTTCGGTGGATGAGGGACGTCCCAGGAATTGTTCGAACGTGTTAAGATTGATGGGGAAATTCCAGAGCCGGCCGTCACTGAAGGCCAGGATCTGGTATTCGGCGGCGCGCCAGGCGGTGAACTGGCTCAGGTAGGCTCGAACGCGCTCGGAGTTCGTCCGAAAATAATGCGGCCCGTACCGGTGGACCAGCACGCCGGCACCGTCATATTCGTCAAAAGCATTACCGGCGACGTGATTCCGGCGGTCGATAACCAGGGAGCTTTTTCCAAGCACGCGGGCAAAGCGCTCGGCGAGCACCGCCCCCGAAAAACCTGCCCCGATCACCAGGAGATCAAATGCAGGCTTCATCTCTCGAACGGGCAACGGACACGAGCGGCAATCTTAAGGGCTCGCCGCGTGAACGCGACTTAATTTTGGAGATTTCTCGTCGCTTGACGCCGGACCTTTTGTACGCACGGTTCAGCGGTTTCATCCGGTCCGGAGTGCCGGCTCCTGACGGACGAATCCCCTTGCATAACTCGCATGAAAGTGGCTTTCATCACGACCGATAACCGGGAGAACGAACGGCAATACCACCTGCCGCACCCGACGTTTGGTTCCGCGCCGGAGGCTTTGCTGAGCGGCTTCCGTGAACGGAAGGATCTAACCGTGCACGTCATCTCCTGCACGCAGCGGGTTGTGCAAGCCCCCGAGAAACTCGCCGCGAACCTGTATTTCCACAGCCTTCACGTTCCCAAGGTCGGCTGGCTCCGGACGGGTTATCAGGGCTGTATTCGAGCGACGCGCAACCTGTTGCGAGCTTTACGTCCCGACGTCGTCCACGGCCAGGGAACTGAGCGGGAGTGCAGCCTTGCCGCGGTGATGAGTGGTTGGCCGAACGTCATCACCATTCACGGCAACATGCGGTTGATCGCGAAACTTGCGAAGCCGAAGACCTTGTCTCACCTGAACCTGGCCGCATTGCTTGAGGGACCTACCGTGCGAATGGCGGGAGGCGTAGTCTGCATCAGCCGTTACACCCAGGCGGCCGTTAAAGGAACTGCGCGCAGGACGTGGCTCGTTCCAAACGCAGTTCACCCAAGCTTCTTTGAAGTCGAACGCCGGCCGGCTGACCCACCGTTGATTCTGTGCGTAGGCGTTATCAGCCGCCGAAAAAACCAGTTGGCGTTGCTCACCGCGCTGGACCGGCTCGCGTCTAGATTCCACTTTCGGGCCCGCTTTATCGGGCAGGCGTCTCCGGATGACCCGTACTGCCAGGAATTTCTCAGCCGGGCCGGTAAAATTCCCTGGGCGGACGAGGTGCGGGCAACGGGTCGCGCCGAAATCCGCGAGACGTTCAGCCGAGCTTCCCTCCTGGTCCTACCTTCGCTTGAGGACAATTGTCCGATGGTGATCTTGGAAGCCGCCGCCGCCGGTGTGCCGGTGCTTGCGTCCGGCGTCGGCGGAGTTCCGGAATACGTCGAAGACCGGGTGAATGGGTCCCTTTTCGACCCGAACGAACCGCATGAACTGGCTGAACGGCTGGCAGAGTTTTTGACCGATCCGCAGCCGTTCGAAAGGGCGGCCATCGAGGCGCGCCGGAGGGCATCGGCCGCTTTTCACCCGCGCATAATCGCGGCACGACACGTCGACGTGTATCACCAGCTGCTGGGATCGCCGATGCCAGCGTGCGCCTGAAAAATCCCGTGACCACACCGTCGCGTGCTTCCGATAAAGTTCCACTCAGCGTTTTCTGCGCCCTCGTTTTCGTCCTTTTGGCGGCGTGGCTCAACCTCTGCGGATGGATCCTTTCAGGTTTGCACGCGCTCAATGCCCTTGGGTATACCGTTTGCCTGTTGTTATTTTCCCTTTCGGCCGGTTTCATCCTGAGGCTCGGACGTTTCGGAGGCACGACCCCCCTTGCCTTTCGGCAAAAATTAAGCCGCTGGCGACGCCGGGTTTTGCGTCCGCTACCCGCCCTTTGGCTCCTGGCCTTCCTTCTCGCGTTTGCCGGCGGGCTGTTCTTTGAACCGAGGAACTATGATTTTCTGACCTACCGGCTTAGCCGCATCCTGCACTGGTGGGCTGAAGGCCGCTGGCATTGGATCACGACCAACAACGATCGCATGAACATCAGCGGGCCCGGCTTCGAATGGGTGCTCACCCCGTTCGTGATCCTGACCCACTCGACCCGTCCTGCCGCGTTGATCAACCTGCTCAGTTTCGGGCTCATGCCCGGGCTGCTGTTCCGGTTCCTCACGGCCCTGCGGGTCCGGCCCTCGGTCGCTTACCAATGGATGTGGCTTTTCCCGGGCGGTTATTGCTTTGTGACCCAGGCGGGCAGCGCCGGAAATGATGCTTACGCGGTCACCTACCTTCTGGCCGGAATAATCTTCGCCCTGGAGGCTGACCGAACCCAAAACGTGGTCTGGCTGTACGCCAGCATTTTGTCGGCTGCCTTGCTTACTGGCGTTAAAGCGAGCGACATTCCGCTGGTCGCACCGATCCTGACGAGCTGGTGGCCCGCTCGCAAACTGTTGTTCCGCCGGATCATGCCCCTGGCCGTCGTGGTGACGATCGCGGTGCTGAGTTCCTTTGCCCCGATCGCGATCGCCAACCAGCGTTTCGCGGGACAATGGGCGGGGGACACCGGAGGGGCCAGCGGGTTGCAGATCTTCAATCCCATCGCCGGGGTCACCGGCAACCTTTTGCAGCTGGCGGTGAACACGGGCCTGTCCCCCTTCGTGCCGTTTGCTTCGATGTGGAACAACGTTGCCGCCCCGCGAATCCTGCAACTGCCATTCGGGACGTGGCTTCACCA
The DNA here is from genome assembly GCA_019243005.1 of Verrucomicrobiota bacterium. GTDB lineage: Bacteria > Verrucomicrobiota > Verrucomicrobiia > Chthoniobacterales > JAFAMB01 > JAFBAP01. The sequence continues at coordinate 11,713 of JAFAUY010000457.1, forward strand.
CAACTTTCCTCGGCTCGACTTCACCGTCCGCGAGGTTGCCTCTGAGGAAAACGTCGGGATCGGTCTGGGGGTAGCCGCCTTGTGGGCGGTGTTGCTGGCCCGTCGGATGATCAGCCCATCCGCCGGCGGGGCTTTGGCGCGTTTCCGTGCCCGGCCGGTGCCCGGCCTGCCTTTTTCCCTCGCCATCGCCGGCCTGCTCAGCCTGGGGGTGTTTCTGGCTAAGATGGGCTCCGAGGCGGGTCCCCGAATCCTGGCGCCGTATTATACCGTCCTCTTGCTCATCGTGCTGCTGGTTGCAGGTAGGAAGCACCCGAGACTGCGTGGCGCGTGGCTGGGCTTTTGCGTTCTGATTCAGTCTCTTCCGGTGCTGCTCCTGCTGGTAGAACCTAACCGAAATCTGCTTCCGGTGCCGCAGATCGCCCACTCTGTCTTGCACTACCCAAACGCGCTGTTGACCCGAATAGACGCGGTGTATTCGACTTACCGGTCGCGCGCTGATGCCCTCGCACCTTTGCGGGACTTGATTCCTCCAGGTGTGACCACCGTCGGCTTCATCGCCGATCCTGACGAACCCGAGGCCTCGCTATGGCGCCCTTTCGGCAGCAGCAGGAAGGTGATGGATGTGACCGATCTGGAGAAGAGCGAATCTTTGCCTGACTACTGCGTGGTGCTCGAGTCGTGGGTTCAAGAATCCAGGAGAATGCCGCTTGGTGAATGGGCGCAACGGATGAGATTACATGAGGTCGGCCGCAGGATCATCTCCATGCGGGCGCACGACCAGCCTCAAATTTGGGCGGTGTTGACGAAAACTCCCCCCCTTCTCAGGGGTTCCGCTGACTCGCCTTGACCCAGACGTGCGCAGTAGTTGAACGGGTAGCTCCCGGCCACGTCCTCCAACATGCATTCCGTCATGAGCTTTGAGCGCCCGTACGGGGTCGCAGGCCGCAGCGCGGCATCCTCGGATACCGGATCCGGTCCCGCAGGGCCATACACCGCGGCCGTCGAGGAATACACGAAGTGGCGCACCCGCTCCGCGACGGCGCTCTCGAGGAGCGATCGGTTCGCGGCGGCGGTGTTGCGGTAGTATTTGAGGGGATCGCGGACGGACTCCTCCACGATGGTTGAGCCGGCGAAGTGAAGGATGCCGCGGACGTCGTGGTCGCGCAGGAGCCTTTGGACGAGCAGGTCACCTTCCACGCAACCTTCCACGAAGGCCGCGCGCGGATCCACCGCCCAACGAAAGCCGGCGACGAGATTATCCAGGACCACGACGCGGTATCCCGAGTCCAGCAACTCCAGCACGGTGTGGCTTCCGACATAGCCGGCACCGCCCGTGACCAGAACGCACGGCCTTTCCGCCCCAACCGGGTCCTGCACCACGCGGGAAGGCCTCCTCACAAAATTCGCTGACGTCCCTGCGGGTGAACCTGCAGCCGTATGCGCGTTGGAATGCTCAGCGCAACATCGATTGGTCCCGGTGCCGTGCCGCTCGAGTCGAGGTGTAGTTGCAAACCAAGTGGCAAATTCACCGTAGAAACCATAGGGTAAATGGAGGGTCTGTCAAGGCGGGAGGCGAGGCCAGGTACGAGAGAAAAATTCGTGCAGGTAAACTATCTCGATCCGCCATCGTCCGGGCTGCGATCCGGGTGATTCCGGGTTAAATCTGCACGCGATACGGACGGAAAGTCAGGATCGGGGTGCGTGCTGAAACCAAGGTCTTGTTTCCAGTAAGTCGTCCTGATTTGCGGCAAAAATTCCGGTCTCACCGAGGCGGAAAGCCCGATGATCCACAGCTTGCCGCGAAATGGAACTACCAGCACACGCCCCAGTGGTTCTCCGGTCCGCTGGTCTTTCAGCAAGATCCCGAAGGTGTGGGCAAGCTTCAAAAGGAGACCGCGAAAAATTTTTGTTAGCAATGGAACGAGAGGGCGATCAATGATGGGGACCATAGGGTTTCTACGGTTTGCGGAATCGAAACGATCTCATTTAGTGTTTCGATTCCGCAATGCGTATCATCCGTCCCAGAGCGTCTTCACCGGGTGCACGAACCACGCACCGGCGGCTTGAGCCTCGCCGATGCGGGGCCGCAGTTCGCCCACGTTCCGGATAAAGCGTTGCTGTCGGACCATGCCGCGAACTCTGAAGCCGAGATGGTGTGCCGCCGTCGGGATGAAAAGTTCGAGATAGACCGGCGGAGTGTCGCGCAACGCCGCGACCGCGTCGAAGGCCTCACGGCGCCAAAAGGAACCGCTGCCGAACATCGACAGCACGACCGAACCGTCGTCACGCACCGTGAGCTTGCGCCAGAAGCGCGTGAAATCCGGGTCGGAAGCGTGATTCAGAAAATGCGGGTTAGACGTCCCATCCACTCGGGTCACATGAAAGCCCGCCACGTCGCAGGTCTCGGCTTTGATGAAATCCTGATGCAACGAAACAAAGTCCTTATGCACCGGCACCTGGTCGTACTCGACGAAGTGCACGAACTGGTAACGCTTTCCGCGAAGCCATTCCGACGCAGCGTAGAACAGATCCTGATAACTCTGTTTCTGCCTCTGGTGGTCCCTGGTCTTCAGCCTGGACGAGTCGATGAGAATGCGCCGGTCATGAGCCAGGCGGCCGAACTCTGCGGCCGTGCCGCCGTAGGCGATGAGAATGTCCGCCGCAGAAACGAAGTCACGCCAGTAATTTAACATTCGTGCGACCTGCGGCGCCTGCTGGTGAGTAAGGAGGAGCGTCAGAGTTTCCGACATGGTTTTTTTTGATGGTCGTGGAGGTGCGCTTACGGCGCGGTTGGTCCGGAGGCGTGCCTGCAGTACAGGCCGAAAAGCAGCTTACCGGTAAGGTAAGTCACGGGCGGCGCAGCGCCAGCCTGCCGCCCACACGCGTCTTGAGTTTGTTCCAAAGCCTGCCGGAAAGGGCATACTCCAGGCATTCTTCCATAACGCCCTGATACCAGCCGACTGGTCCGCCGTGGAACATGCGTCTTACCCGTTCCAGGTTGCGTATTTTTGATCGGGTGCTGTTTCGCAGTGTCAGGTTTGCATGATGAATCCAAGCGTCACGGGGCGGAGGAAAACCGTGCGACCTTGCGTAGAACGTCAGCGGGAGGGTACCCCAGGCGATGCCCGAGCGTGGCAGCAGCTCATTGATGACCGGTTGGTCGTTCCGCACTCCGGCCGTTTCCAACTCCGCGGCCACTCGCTCAAAAAATGCGGCCAACCGGGGCGAGGCGCGCATCACGCAAAAGCCCCCGTTCAACTCCCGGCTGTCCGGCCGGCTACTCTCCTTCTGAAACAGAATATCTTTGCCGGCGTCATCAAAAATCCTTACCAGGCCGTCCGCGGAAAAACCGGGCAAAAACTGGATGTCGCTATCGGAGTAGACGACGGGAAAGCCTTCGGGTGACTTCCGCAAGTGGCGGGCGATCATCGCAGGCTTCACGGCCATGGCCTGTTGCCACTCGCAAGAGAGGTATTCTGCATTTCCGCCGAGGTCCAGCCTCTCCGCCACGATCCAGGCGGGATGGGGGAAGCTCGCGCAGAAGAATTTCCGGTAAAGCACGTCATGGGCCCGGCTGTAGAGCGTGATGAGATCAAACGCGCGGCTTGAGCGATTTTCCATGATCGATTTCCGGTTCGGGCCGCGATGCGGCAAGGCGGCGGCGTCGCCGGTCAAGTGTGCCACAGGCCGGCGAAACGGGGAAGAATTCTCGAGAACCGCTAAAGCGGGTACGCGGCATCCCGTTATAGGCCTCTCATAAATATCATAATATTAATGATTACAAGATTTATGAGACACTGGGCCGGCCCCTTCGCCGCCGGTTTGCTCCTCAGCGGCCTTGCGTCCGCTGCTAACGTTGCCGCCGCCAACATCGACGTTTATCTCGCCATCAGGACCGACAAGAAACCCGGTTCAGGTACGTCGGTTGATCCTTTTGACGCCAGTTCGGCACCGAAATATGACGCGCTCCTGGCCCGCTTTACGGCCAACACCAACTTCCACTACGCCGCCGGCACTTACCAGACCACCGGCTGGCATTACCTGCGTGCTCAGACCGCGGGCCCGGGCTGCATCCACCTCGGCGCGGGCGTGGACCAGACCATCGTCCAGCTCGTCGGGGCCACCACCTCGCCAGACGGCGTAATCTTCGGCGTCGATTACTACCGCACCTGCGACGGCTTTCAGCTCCAAAACATGACGCTGGACGTCAATGCGATAAACAATCCGATCTGGTCCGGAGCAACCGGTGCCCTCGGGGCGGTCAACATCCAAGGCAATAACATCCTGATCAGCAACTGCAAAATCGTCAACTTCGGCACCTCCCGCGCCGGTTGCGAGTGTTTCCCCGTCTTCATTTATCCCGGCTCGGTGTTTGCCGGCCGGACTTTCACCAACATCCAGGTCCAAAATTGCACTTTCACCAACCCTGCCGTCGGCAACAAGGACGGCTTGTCGACCTGCGTCATCGGCTCGGATAACACCGTCACCCTTACTAATGCCGCGATCACCGGCTGCTCTTTCCTGGATGTCGAGTCTGACTTCACCTACTCCCACGCCTTCTCGGCCAACCTCGTCCAGAACAACTTCGTCAAAGGCTGCGCCACGGGTTTTTACCGCGAACCCGTCCAGGTGGAAAAACCGGTCATGCAGGTGCTGAACAACACTTTCGTCGACGTAAGCGTCGCCGCCCAAATCAACCTGCACTCGAGCGGCGGCTTCGGCAGCCTCGTTTTCAGCGGCAACAAGGTCGTCCTGCATGACCAGTACAATACTTATTCCGCGGCCGTAAACGTCGTGAACTCGGATCAGCAAGGCCCCGTGCCGGTGGTGCAGGCGCTTACCATGACCAACAACCAGATCATCGGCGTCGGCCAGGAACCGCTGGCCACACCGGCCTACCGCGCCATCGACCTGCGCTGTCCGGCCGCCAACCTGATCATCAAGAGCGCCACCATCCAGGGCAACGCTCTGGGGTCGTCGATCCCCAACGGCTATGAATTTGATGTAACGCGGTCCAATACCGTCCTGCCGAATCTGCAGTACGGCACCAACCGGTTTGCCAACGGCCAGCCGGTGCCGGTCACACGAGAGATGTGAGCGAAAACCATTCCGGCGCGCAGCCGCCGCCAAGCGAAAAGGCCGCCCGGCACGAGTGCCCGGCGGCTTTTTGTTTTACCCGGCCCGCGCTCCGTCGGGCCGCTTGAAACGGCGCTTCGCAGGTCCCCACCCCGCAAGCCGCCGAACGGGGGCACGGGAGAAAACCTTGCGGCTTGGTTCTCGGGGAAAGTAGAAGA